>JBDIBF010000026.1:0-36329 GCA_039812765.1 Holophagaceae bacterium | reverse complement strand
ACCACGACCGCGTGAAGGAGCTGCTCACCCGCCTCGGCATCCCCTTCGAGGAGAACCCGCGCCTGGTGCGGGGCCTGGACTACTACACCCGCACCGCCTTCGAGCTGCTCAGCTCGGACCTGGGGGCCCAGAGCGCGCTGCTGGGCGGCGGCCGCTACGACGGCCTGGTGAAGCAGCTCGGCGGCCCCGACGTGCCGGCCTTCGGCTGGGCCCTCGGGCTCGACCGCCTGGCCTCGGTCCTCGCAAAGCTTCACGGGGAGGCCCCGGCGGCCCCGCCCGCCCTCCTGGTCCCCCTGGGGGAGGCCGCCGCCACCCGGGCCCTCGAACTGGCCCGGGACTGGTGGGCCCAGGGCTGCGCAGTGCAGCTGGAGACCCGCGGCGGCAACCTCAAGAAGGCCCTGCAGACCGCCAACCGCACCGGGGCGGCCCTGGCGCTGATCCTGGGGGACGGCGAGCTGGCGGAAGGCGTCGTGGCCGCGAAGCACCTCGGGACTGGGGAGCAGGAGGCCTGGCGCCTTGACGAGGTGCCAACCCGCTTGAAGGGCTAGCCCGGACGGGGACCCTGGCCGATCCCGGAACCAGGGAAAATTTCAACACCTGTTGACACCCACTCCCCCGCCACGGATCATCGTCGAATCCCAAAGGGGAGATCCATGCCCAGGCCTTTGACGTACTCCTGCCTCCTGCTCGGCGCACTCGCGGCGGCTCAGGCTCCCAAGGGGGGCAGCCCGAAGCCCGCGACGGTGCCCATCAAGACCGGGGAGGTGGTCGCGAAGGCCGTGGACCGGAGCGTGGAGTTCAGCGGCAGCCTGGCCTCCCCCGAAGACGCCACCCTCGGCGCGGAGGTGGAGGGGAAGGTGGTGGAGCTGCTGGCCGATCTCGGCGATCCCGTCTCGAAGGGGCAGGTCCTCGCCCGCATCAACCCCGACCAGTACCTCTTCCTGAAGACCCAGGCCGAGACCGCCCTCGCCCAGGCAGAATCGAACCTGAAGCGGGCCGAGGAGCTGGCCAAACTGAACATCGTCTCCGCCTCCGCCCTGGACGAGGCCCGCACCAACGCCGCCCGGGCCCTGGCGGACGCGGATCTCGCCAAGAAGCGCTACCGGGACACCGAAGTCCGGGCCCCCTTTTCCGGGGCCATCGCCAAGCGCCTCGTGAGCACCGGGGAATACCTCAAGGTGGGCCAGGCGGTCTTCCAGCTCGTGATGACCAACCCCCTCAAGCTCAGCGGGGAAGTGCCCGAGCGCTACCTCGGCGCCGTCAAGCCGGGCAGCGCGGTCACGCTCTCCCTGGACGCCTTCCCGGGCAAGGCCTTCGAGGGACGCGTCACCCGGGTGGCCCCGGCGGTGAACCCCCAGAGCCGCTCCTTCACCGTGGAGGCCCGGGTCCAGAACCCCAAGGGGCTCCTCAAGCCCGGCGTCTTCGCCTCCGCGCGGGTGAACACCGGCACCGAGCAGGGCGCCCTCGCGGTGCCCGAGGCCGCGGTGACGGCCTTCGCCGGCATCACCAAGGTCTACGTGATCGAAGGCGGCATCGTGCGCGAGCGGCCGGTGGAGATCGAGCGCCGCCTGCCCGGAGGCCTCGCCGTGGTCCGCGGCGCCGGGCTCAGGGCCGGCCAGAAGGTGGCGGTCTCCGGCCTCTCCCGCCTGGCGGAAGGCGTGGCCGTGACGGTCCTGCCGTGAACTTCGCTACCACCTTCATCCGCCGTCCCGTCATGGCCACCATGCTGGTGGCCTTCCTCCTCGTCCTTGGCCTCTTCTCCTACAAGAGCCTGGGCGTGGACCTCTTCCCCAACGTGGACCTGCCGGTGGTCACCATCACCACGCAGCTCCGGGGCGCCTCCCCGGAGGAGATGGAGGCCCAGGTCACCAAGCCCATCGAGGACGCGGTCAACACCGCCGCGGGCATCGACGAGCTGCGCTCCACCACCACCGAGGGCCTCTCCATCGTCACGGTGACCTTCGTGCTGGAGCGCAAGACCAGCGAGGCCGTCCAGGACGTGCGGGACAAGGTGGCGGGGATCCTCTCCCAGCTTCCCCAGGGGGTGGAGCCCCCGGTCATCACGCGCTTCGACACCGACGCCATTCCCGTGGCGACCGTCGTGGTCTCCGGCACCAAGTCGCTGAAGGAGATCACCGAGATCGCGGACAAGCACATCAAGGAGGAGATCCAGGTCGTCAACGGCGTGGGCCAGGCCGCCCTGGTGGGCGGCCAGAAGCGCGCGGTGAACGTCTGGCTCGACGCCGCACGCCTGCGCTCCCGGCACCTCTCCGTGCAGCAGGTGAAGGACGCCCTCGCGGCCCAGAACGTGGAGATCCCCACGGGCCGCGTGAGCCGCGAGACCAGCGAGCAGGTCTTCCGCACCATGGCCCGCTTCGAGGAGGTCCCGGACTTCAAGGACCTGATCGTCGGCACGAGCAATGGCGCGCCCATCACCCTGGGGGACGTGGGCACCGCCGAGGACGGCACCGAGGAGGCCCGCTCCCTCTCCCGCTACGACGGGAGGAACGCCGTGGCCCTGGTGATCCAGAAGCAGAGCGGAACGAACTCCGTGGAGGTCGTCGACCGCATCAAGGAGAAGATCACGGACCTCCAGGCCCACCTGCCCCCCGGCGTGAAGGTGGAGGTCGTCCGGGACATCTCGGGCTTCATCCGGCGCTCCATCGACGAGGTGAAGCTGCACCTGGTGCTCGGCGGCATCCTCGCCTCCATCGTCGTGATGATCTTCATGGGGAACCTCCGGTCCACCCTCATCGCCTCGGTGGCCATCCCCACGAGCCTCATCGCCACCTTCACGGCGATGCGCTACATGGGGTTCACCCTCAACAACCTGACCCTCCTGGGCCTGGTGCTGGCCGTGGGCATCGTCATCGACGACGCCATCGTGGTCCTCGAGAACATCTACCGGCACATCGACGAGCTGAAGAAGCCCCCGCTGCAGGCCGCCATCGACGGGACGAGGGAGATCATGCTCGCGGTGATGGCGACCACGCTCTCCCTCATCGTCATCTTCCTCCCCATCGCCTTCATGGCGGGCCGGGTGGGCCGCTTCTTCAACAGCTTCGGCATCACCGTGGCCATGGCCATCGCCTTCTCCCTGGTGGTCGCCATCAGCTTCACCCCCATGCTCTGCTCGCGCTTCCTGCGGCCCCACAAGCATCCCCACGCCCAGGACGACCTGGAGGGCGGGACCCTGGTGAACCGGTGGATCCACAAGGCCTACGGGCGGATGGTGAAGTTCTCCCTCGCCCACAAGGGGCTGATCCTGGCCGTCTCCCTGGGCTGCGTGCTCGCCACCATCCCCTTCTTCAAGTGGGTCGGGAAGGACTTCATCCCCCTGGACGACCGCAGCGAGTTCAACATCTCCGTCCAGACGCCGCCCGGCTCGACCCTCGAGCGTTCCGACGAGCTCATGAAGCGGCTGGAGGAGCGCGTGGCGAAGCTGCCCCACGTCCGGCACCTCCTCACCACCATCGGGGACACCGGCAACGGGAACCAGGACGTCACCCTCGCCAACCTCTACGTGGGCATGAAGGACCTGGACGAGCGCAAGGACGGCGTCACCCAGTTCGACGTGATGAAGCAGGCCCGCAAGATCCTCGCGGACTTCCCGGAGCTGCGGGCCGCGGTCCAGCCCATCAACGACATCGGTGGCGGCGGCGCGAACAGTTTCCAGTTCAACTACGCCATCCAGGGGCCGGACCTGCAGAAGCTGGACGAGATCGCCCAGGGCGTGATGGCCAAGATGCGCACGGTCCCCGGGTTCGTGGACGTCGACACCGCCACCGCCCAGCGCAAGCCCGAGCTGCGGGTCACCATCGACCGGCGCAAGGCCGCGGACCTGGGCGTGCGCGCGGCGGACATCGCCAACAGCCTGCGCACCCTGGTGGCCGGCGAGCGGGTCTCCAAGTTCCGGGAGGGCGCCGAGCAGTACGACGTCTGGCTGCGCCTGCGCCCGGAGGACCGCGCCGACGAGGCGGACCTGCTCCAGCTCGAGGTCCCCTCCCTCAAGGGGGGCCTCGTGCCCCTCGCCAACCTCGTGCGGCTCCACGACGACGCGGGCCCCGCCCAGATCGACCGCATCAACCGCCAGCGCCAGGTGACCCTGGTGGCCAACCTGGACAACCTGCCCCTGGGCACCGCGGTGGACAAGACCACCCAGTTCATCCGGGAGGCGGACCTTCCCGCGGGCTACGGCCAGCTCGCCCTGGGCCGCGCCAAGACCTTCGCGGAGACCGGGATCAACTTCGCCATCGCCTTCCTGCTCTCCCTCATCTTCATGTACATCATCCTGGCAGCGCAGTTCGAGAGCTTCCTCCACCCGGTCACGATCCTGCTCTCGCTGCCCCTGACCATCCCGTTCGCCCTGCTGAGCCTGCTCCTGCTCCAGGAGAGCCTGAACCTCTACTCGGTGATCGGGCTCTTCATGCTCTTCGGCATCGTGAAGAAGAACGGCATCCTGCAGGTGGATTACACGAACACCCTCATGGCGTCCGGCCTGCCCCTCGAGGAGGCCGTGTACAAGGCCAACCTGGTGCGCCTGCGGCCCATCCTGATGACCACGGTGACCCTGATCGCCGGCATGATCCCCATCGCCCTGGGCAAAGGTCCCGGCGCGTCCAGCCGCGCCTCCATGGCCAAGGTGATCATCGGCGGCCAGGCCCTCAGCCTCGTCATCACCCTGCTCATCGTGCCCGTGGCCTACGTGCTCTTCGACGGCGCCACCGCCTTCTTCCGGGAGCGCCTGCCGGAGGGTCTCCGCGCCCGGGCCCCCTGGGCGCTCATGATGACCTCCGGCGCCGGCGCCCTGGGCGCCTGGGTCCTGCTCTCGGTGATCCGCCTCGTGGGCGGGCTCCCGGGTTGGCTCGCCGCCCTCTCCAGCCTGTTGGCGGTGTGCGGCCTCGCGGCATTCGCCCTCGGCTGGTGGCGCTACCGGAGCGGGGCGCGGGTGGCCGGGGAACCGGCCGGCTAGTCGGATCCGTCCGCGCCGGCGGCCGGCCTGGCATACCGCGTGGGGACGCCGGGCTCCGGCCTGAGGACGGGCTGGCGCGTGAGGGCGAGGCGTTCCAGCAGGTCCGTGCCGATCCCCGGCCCGTCGCACCTCCGGAAGTCGGCGGCCACGCGCGCGGCGGCCTCCCGGTAGGACTCCGATCCCAGGACTTCCTGGATGCACCGCCGGAGCTCCATGGGGCCGATGCGGTAGAGGTCCACCCTCAACCCCGCCCCGCAGGCCACCACCCGCTGGGCGACTTCGCCCTGGTCCGCGCCCGCGGGCGCCACCACGAGGGGCACCCCCTCCGCCAGGGCCTCGTGCACCGAGTTGTCGCCGGCATGGCTCACCATGGCGCTGGCGCGCTTCAGCAGGGCGAGCTGGGGCTGTTCGTGCACCGCCAGGACATTCGGCGGGCCGCCGGGCCAGGCCCCCGCCGGCAGCCTGGGGCCGACCTTCATGACGAGTTGCCAGGGCTGTCCCTCGCTGGCCTTCGCCGCCGCGTCGTAGAAGGGGCGGTGCCCGTGGAAGACCGTGCCGAGGGAGAGGCAGACCAGCGGCGAGCCGTCCAGCCAGTCCCAGGGGAAGGGGAGGTCGTGGTCCCCCCGCGCGGCCGCGACGCTCGGGCCGATCAGGTGGATCGCCGGGTGCAGGTCCGGGCGCGGATACTCGAAGGCCTCGGTGGTGTAGGCCAGGGTCAGCCACTCCGAGACGTCCAGGAAGGGTTCGGGCCGGCGGGGCAGCCCGAGGGAGCGCCGCTGCCGGCCCAGGGTCCTGGCCGGGAAGCTCCGGACCAGCCGCCCGACCCCGCGCGCGAGCAGGCCGCCGACCGTGCGGGCGGAGGCCCGGGGAAGCCCCGGCCCGTAGACCGGCAGGCCCCGCGAGAGCCAGTGCGGCAGGACGACCGGACAGCTCGTGGCGAAGGGGACGCCTTCGGCCTCGGCGGCCAGGGCCGCGGCGTGGAAGATGATGTCGTGGAAGACGACATCCGGCCTCCATTCCCGGGCGAGACGCCGGAAGCCCGCGATCCCCTCGGGGAGACCGTGCAGGTAGGGGTTGCCCAGGCGCCGCAGGACCTGGTGCTCCCGCAGGCCTCCGGCCAGCAGCTCCGCGCCTTCCAGCATCCGGTCCCCCCAGCCGAAGCCCGGCAGGAGCTCCTGTCCGGCCCGGGCGAGGGAGGCCCCGACCGCCGGGTGGGAGGCGTAGGCCACGGCGTGCCCCCGTTCGCGGAGGCGCTGGGCGAGGGCGATGGTGGGGGCCAGGTGGCCCCAGAAGGGCGGGATGCCGAAGAGGAAGCGGGCCATGGGTCCTTCCGTTGGTGTGCCTCCGATTGGAGCATTCCACGCGCGGGACGCGCCATCCCGGCCGGGGAGGTTCCGCTGGGCATTTCCCGTCCGCCCCCCCATACTGAAGCCTGTGTTCGTGGGGCCTGCCGGTCTGCGCCCCTTCTCAATCCGAATCAACCCTCCCTTGCCCTGACCGGGCCCGCGCGTCGCAACCGCACCGTGGGCGGGCCTTCCAGGAGCAAGCCATGACTTCCTTCGCCACCCTCGGCCTCGCCGAGGAACTCCTCCGCGCCGTCCGCGAACAGGGCTACGAGACGCCCACCCCCGTCCAGGCCGAGGCCATCCCCCTCGTCCTCCAGGGCCGGGACCTCCTCGCGGGCGCCCAGACCGGCACCGGCAAGACCGCCGGCTTCACGCTGCCCATCCTGCAGCTCCTCATGCCCCAGGCCAACACGTCCACGTCGCCGGCCCGGCATCCCCTCCGCTGCCTCATCCTCACCCCCACCCGCGAGCTCTGCATGCAGGTCGAAGAGAGCGTCCGCACCTACGGGAAGCACCTGCCCATCCGCTCCACCACCGTCTTCGGCGGCGTGAACATCAACCCCCAGATCGCCGCCCTGCGCAAGGGCGTCGAGATCCTCGTCGCCACGCCGGGCCGCCTGCTGGACCACGTGGGCCAGAAGACCGTGGACCTGCGCACGGTGGAGATCCTCGTCCTGGACGAGGCCGACCGCATGCTGGACATGGGCTTCATCAACGACATCCGGAAGATCATCGCCCTCCTGCCGAAACAGCGGCAGAACCTGCTCTTCAGCGCCACCTACACCGACGAGATCCGCAAGCTGGCCGGGACCATCCTCCACGACCCCGCCTTCGTGCAGGTGGCCGCCCGCAACACCGCCGCGGAGCTGGTGAAGCAGGTCGTCCATCCCGTGGACCGGGAGCGCAAGCGCGAGCTGCTCTCCCACATCATCAAGGCCAAGAACCTGGACCAGGTGCTGGTGTTCACCCGCACCAAGCACGGCGCCAGCCGCCTGGCCCAGCAGCTGGACCGGGACGGCATCGACAGCGCCGCCATCCACGGCGACAAGAGCCAGCCCCAGCGGATCAAGGCCCTGAGCGACTTCAAGGCCGGCGCCATCCGCGTGCTGGTGGCCACGGACATCGCCGCCCGGGGACTGGACATCGATTCCCTGCCCCACGTAGTGAACTACGAGCTGCCCCACGTCCCCGAGGACTACGTCCACCGCATCGGCCGCACCGGCCGCGCCGGCGCCGAGGGCGAGGCCCTCAGCCTCGTCTGCGTGGACGAGCACAAGCTGCTGAAGGACATCGAGAAGGTGCTCAAGAAGCCCATCGCCAAGGAAGTGGTCCACGGCTTCGCGCCGGATCCCTCCATCGCCCCGGAGCCCATCACCCAGGGCCGCCAGGGCGGCGGCGGGCGCGGTCCCCGGCCCTCGCGTCCCGGCGGAAGCCGGCCCGCGGCCAAGGGGCATCCCCACAACCGGCCCAGCCAGCGGGGGAAGTGAAGACGTTGGGTGAAAGCCGGGAACCGGTCCGCAACGATCTCAAGAAGGCCGCCGGCAACGGGCCAGACTGGCGCAGATTTGACCCGACGCCGCCGGCCGTGAGCCGGCCTGCGGCCTGCTTCTGGTGGAACGGGGACCCGGAACAGGATCACCATTCTGGAGCTGCAGGGGAGCTCCTGAGGGCCGCTCCCCGATCGGCCGCAGCGCCGCAGGGTGGCTGTTCCAGTCGGTCTCGGCCTCCCTCCCCCGCCCCCCTGCGCATTCATCACCCAACACCCGCCGAAACGGGCTCACCAACCACTGGACCCGCCTCGGGCCCAGTCAAGGACATTCGGGCACGGAACGTCCCCGGCCTGGCTGCCGGCGAGGCCGGGTCCGGTTCGGTCCACGATGTTTGCCGATAGGCCCCACGGATCGGCCGTTTGGGGCCCAAGCATCCTGGAATCGGGTGAAGTGGGTATCCTGGCTTTTCCAGGATAAAACAGTCGGTTTGCCGGTGGGGCCAAGGCCGTGTGCCATGTCCCCGTCCGCTCCGCCATTCCTGGCCAGGAGGCCGTTGATGACACGAAACACCCGACTCTCCATCCACAGGGAGACGCTCCGTCTTCTCAATGCTCAACAATCGAGCGGCGTCCATGCGGGAACCGGCGATACCGAACGAGATTGTTCGGTCCTCACCTGCCCGTCGGCGAACCCCTGCGGCACGGTGCAGACTTGCGCCGCATGCGAAACTGCGGACTGCCCTACGACGACGACTCAAACAATCATCACCCGAGTGCGAAACTGTGTCGGCGGGCAAGGCTAGGCCACCCCTGTTCGCCGGTCTTCAGAATGCCGACCCAGCGTCCCTGTCACGTTCCATTGTTGATCCATGGTTCTCGCTGAAGTACGGGAATCGCTAAGGCAGCGACTGAAACGGCCCACCTACTGGTGGGCCGTTTCGAGCTTCTACAGCGTCTATGTCCTGGCATTCCTTCCGCCCGGCGGCCTCCGAGGCCTGGACCTGGGAGTGCTCCTCGACACCTTCCTGAGCCCTCTGCTGCTCTTTTCGACCTTCGCGTGGGTCTCGCCCATGCCCTGGCAATGGGATGGACACCATCTCAACCGGCCACCGCTGCGCCGCGGGCTGCCGCAGGCGGTGCTATTCCTGGGGACACTCGTCTTCCTCGAGATCTGCCTTTCCTCGCTGTACTACCGCATCGGGCACCAGTCGTTCCCGTGGAAGGCATTCTTGACCCAGAACCTGCTGTTCTCGTGCCCTTTGATGATCATCTTCGGCGGGGTCGTGGCCCATCGGGAGGCGGACCAGCGGGAAAAGGACGAGGCCAGGATCGAATCGAGGGTGGCCCAGACGCGTCTGCTCCAGAGCCAGTTACACCCCCATGTCCTCTTCAACGCCCTCAACGGGCTGGCCGAGCTGATCCACAAGGACCCGCCCCGTGCGGAGCATGCCGTGCGCTCCCTTTCAGACCTCCTCCGGCGGTTGCTGCTGGTCTCCGAAGTCACGGAGATCCCCCTCGGGGAGGAACGTCGGATCGTCGAAGACTATCTTGCCTTGGAGTCCATGCGCCTCGGCGACCGGCTCAAGATCGAATGGGCGTGGCAGGAGGACGTCGACCCCCGGGCCGTCATCCCGCTCCTCCTGCAGCCCCTGGTCGAAAACGCGATCAAGCACGGCATCGCGCCGCACGAAGCTGGGGGGACCCTGGTCATCTCCGCCGCCATGGAAGAGGGATCCCTTCGTCTCGAGGTCCGCAACTCTGGGATGAGCCTGGCACCGCGAATCCGTGGAACAGGGATTGGCATCAAGAATCTCCGCGCACGGCTCGCCCTGGCCTATGGTAGCCAGGCGGAACTCCGGATCCTCGAGGATGGGGGGTGGGTCTCGGCGCGGATCGCCATCAAGATGGACTGGTCGGGAGCTTCAAATGGACGTCTTGAAAGTCGCCATCGCTGATGACGAGCCGCTTGCCCGGGAGCGGCTTGCGCGGATGCTCGCGGATTCGAATTGCGAAGTGGTTCAGGAGTTTGTCAGCGGCACTTCCCTGCTTGCCTGGCTCAGGGAGGGGCACAAACTCGATGCCCTTTTTCTGGACATCCAGATGCCGGGGCCTTCAGGGCTCGAAGTGCTGGCGGAGCTCACGGACGCTCCACCGACAATCTTCGTGACGGCGTTCTCCGAGCATGCCCTGAAGGCCTTCGAACTCGAGGCCCTGGACTATCTCCTCAAGCCCGTCTTCCCGGACCGGCTTCAGAAAAGTCTGGCCCGTCTGAGGGCGAAGCAGGTGGGGCGTCCCAACTTCCAGGGCCTGAGGGCCCTGGTCACGCCGCCTGAACGGGTCCCCCTCCGTGCAGGCGACGGACACGTCTTCATGGATTTCAAGCGAATTTCTCACTTCGAGGTCGTCGATAACGAAGTGTTCGCATGGTCGGCTGGCAAGCGGCATCCTACGGAATGGAAGGCCCTAAAGGAGGTCGAGGAGGCGCTTCCCGACGCACGGATGCTTCGCATTCAGCGCCATCTCCTCCTGAGGCCCGAGGCCGTGCTTGCCATGAAATCCCTTTGGGGGGGACGGGCCTCTGTGCGCGTCGCGGAAGGGGTGGACCTGGAGGTCAGCCGCAGCAGCGCCCCCCGATTGAGGGCGCTGCTGGGGCTGGACCGGTGATCGCATTGGCCCTTGTGCGGATCAGTAACACCCGCCGTCGATGAACCGTGCGGAGGGCTGCTGTCCCGTCTGGCAGAACTCCGTGCAGTAGTAGGAATTGGGATAGCAGGGACACGTGGCCCCGCGTTCCGTGTGCACGCCGGCGCCTCCGACGGGGGCCAATTCCACGCCCGCCAGCGCGCGCATGGTCTCCTTGTTGAGGGAGAGCTTCTTGGTGTTCATTTCCGCTCCAGGGAATCGCCAGTTTCCTGGCGTGAAGGTGGGTTTCGATCGTCCTTCGTGGACCATCGCGTTGGAGACAGCTTCGGGAGACCCACCAGCCCGGTCCAGTTCTTCCGACCCAGTGGCGGTTCCGCCAGACCGAACGGCGATCCGGGAAAGCCGATCGGGGAGAGTCCGTGCCCATGGCCCGCCTTGCGTATTCGGGCTCAAGAGGGATGCTCCCGGGCTGGGGCATGACCTCCACCCCTGGAGAGACTGAAGGAAAACCCGAGCTGAGGCGAGTCTGGAAGCTGACGACCATGCCATGGCCGAGGCAGCGGGTTCAGTCGCCGATCTGGTCCGTGGACGCCTGGGTGGTCCCGACCGCAGCAGATTCACCATCCCCTGGAGCGTGCCCACCTGACTCAGCGCAGGAACAGCCTCGGATCCACCCGGGCGTCATTGAGGCTCAGCGACCAGTGCAGGTGGGGCGCGGTGGAGCGGCCCGTGGAGCCCACGCGGCCCACCACCTGGCCCGCCTTCACCCGCTCGCCCTGCTTCACGTCGATGCGGGAGAGGTGGCAGAGCAGGCTCACCACGCCTTCGCCGTGGGCGATGAAGACGGCGTTGCCGCTGAAGAAGAAGTCGCCGGAGAGGACCACCTCGCCCGCCGCCGGGGCCTTCACGGCCTGGCCCGCGGGCGCCGCGATGTCCAGGCCCGCGTGGGGCGAGCGTGGCTCGCCGTTGATGATCCGGCGCAGACCGAAGGAGGCCGTGAGGCGCCCCGGGGTGGGCTGCAGGAAGTCGAGGCTGGCGGTGGCGCCCTCGGGCCAGAGCTTCCACACCGGCTTCATCAGCGCGTCCTCCCGGGCGATGCGGGCTTCGTCCTCCTTCGACGGATTCACCTTGCGCGGGTCGGGCACGGTGATGCGCTGCTCGGGATAGCGCGCGGGCCGGATGGTGAAGGGCAGGCTCCGTCCATCCACCTCCACCCGGTCCAGTCCGGGCTTCGCGCTGAGCTTGAGGCCGACGAGGGCGACCCAGCCCCGCGGGCCCCGCCGCACCAGCACGCGATCCCCATGAAAGCGCACTTCAGGGGCTTCCGGCCCCGATCCCACCTCGAGCAGCACCACGCCGCCGGGAACCGGGGAGGGGCGCGGCAGTCCGCGGGAAGGCGGGCTCGGGGCGATGGAGAGCAGGACCGGGAGCAGCAGGGGCGCAGGCATGCACCCAGTGTCCGATGCCCGCCGCCCCGCGGAAAGCCGCGACCTCGACATCCCGCGGGAGACCCTGGCCCGAGCCCTGCCGGAGGCGCTACGATCCTACTCCCCCTTCCGGAGGTCCCATGCGCCCCACCGCCCTCGCCCTGCTGCTCGCCGCCAGCGCCCTGCCCCTCGCCGCCCACGTCCGGCACGCCCAGAACAGCCAGGCCGCCCAGAAGGTCCACAAGGTGGAGAAGCTGGCGGACAACGTGTACTGCATCTACGGCAACGGCGGAAACATCGGCCTGGTGGTCACGGAGAAGGAGGCGGTGCTCATCGACGACCAGTTCGAGAACATCCTTCCGGGCCTGCGGGAGGCCGTGAAATCGGTGACCGACAAGCCCATCAAGTACCTCATCAACACCCACTGGCACGGCGACCACACCGGCGGGAACCGCGGGCTCGAGAAGCAGGTGGTGGCCATCGTGGCCCACGCCAACGTCCGCAAGCGCCTCGTGGAGGACCAGAAGGGCAAGCCTTCGGACCAGCAGGGCGGCCTGCCGGAGCTCACCTTCGGCGAAGAGAACGCCGGGGCGAAGGCCCGCATGGACATCCACCTGGGCGGCGTGGAGATGCACCTGGTGCACTTCAAGGCCGGCCACACCGACGGCGACTGCATGGTGGGCATCCCTTCCACCAAGGTGATCCACATGGGGGACCTCTTCTTCAACGGCGTGATCCCCTACATCGACCTGGCGAGCGGCGGCAGCCTGGCGGGCATGCTGGAGAACGTGGAGTGGGTGCTCGCCTGGCTCCCGGACGACGCGAAGATCATCCCCGGCCACGGGCCCGTTGGCACCAAGAAGGATCTGGCCCGCTTCCGCGACTTCATGAAGGCCGTGCAGGCCCACGTGAAGGCCAACCCCGGCAAGAGCGGCCAGGAGCTGGACGTGAGCTTCGACCACAAGGCCTGGGAGGACGTGAAGCCCCTGGGCAAGTTCCTCACCTACCCGGCCTTCTTCGACATCGCCGCCGGCCGGCAGCCTTCGAAGTGAGGCGCGCCCTCGCCGCCGTCGGTCTCGCCGTCGGGCTCTCCGCCGGACTCCAGGCCCAGGTCCCGGCACCCGCCGTGGCCCCGGTGCCTCCGGCCCTCGCCCGGGAGATCCTCGCCGACCTCGTCGACACCGACACCACGGCGGAGCACGGCGACACCACGCCGGCGGTGGAGGCCCTGGCCCGGCGCTTCCGGGCCGCGGGCTTCCCCGCCGCCGACGTGCAGGTCCTCGGGCCCACGGGCGTCCACAAGAACCTCGTGGTGCGCTTCCGGGGCGAGGGCAAGGCCAGGCCCATCCTCTTCCTCGACCACCTCGACGTGGTGGAGGCCCTGCGTTCCGACTGGACGCGGGACCCCTTCAAGCTCACCGAGGCGGACGGCTGGCTCCACGGCCGGGGCACCCAGGACATCAAGGGCGAAGCGGCGCTGCAGGTCGCCACCTTCCTAAATCTGAAACGCACGGGCTTCATCCCGAAGCGCGACCTCATCCTCGCCCTCACCACCGGCGAGGAGGGCGGCACCCCTTACAACGGCGTGGCGTGGCTGCTGAAGGCGCACCGGGACCTGGTGGACGCGGAGTTCTGCCTCAACGGCGACGGCGGCGGTCCCGTGGCGAAGGCCGGCGTGCCCCGCTTCCGCGCCCTCCAGGCCAGCGAGAAGGCCAGCAGGATGATGGAGCTGACGGTCACCGACGCGGGCGGCCACAGCTCCCTGCCCACACGGAACAATCCCGTCCACATCCTGGCCGCGGGCCTCGCGCGCCTCGACGCCTCGCCCTTCCCGGTGCACCTCGACGAGGCGCGGCGGACCTTTTTCGAACGCATGGCGGCGGTGCAGGGCGGCGAGACCGGCCGGGACATGGCCGTGGTGGCGAAGGAGGGCCGGGACGGCCCGGCCTCGGACCGCCTTTCCGCCGATCCCTACTGGAACGCCCAGCTCCGGACCACCGCCGTGGCCACCCTGATCCAGGGCGGCCACGCGCCCAACGCCCTGCCCCAGACCGCGAAGGCGACGGTGAACTGCCGCGTCCTGCCGGGCGAGACCCTGGACTCGGTGAAGGCCCACATCTTGAAAGCCCTCGCCGACCCCCGGATCCAGGCCGAGTGGCGCGGCCACGAGGAGGCCGCCCCGGCCTCGCCCCTCCGCGCCGACCTCGTGGCCGCCCTGGAGCGCAGCACCCAGGCCGTCTGGCCCGGCTGCCCCGTCATCCCCACCCTGGAGACCGGCGGCACCGACGGCACCGCCCTCCGCCTGGCCGGCATCCCCACCTACGGCGTCGGCTGCATCCCCGTGGACCAGGACGACGTGCGGGCCCACGGCCGGGACGAGCGCATCCGGATCCGGAATTTCGAGGAAGGGTTGCGCGCCTTTGAAGGCTTGGTGCGGGCCCTGGCGGAGTAGGCGGGGCCGAGCCTCCAGCCTGCGCGGTCGAGACCTGCTAGAGGCCGATGGGCCGTCGCTCTTGCCCTTGACCTCGCCCTTGACCTTGCCGTTGACCTTGACCTTGACCTACCCAAGGCATCGCGATCCGCGAGCGCCGCGCCCTCCGGCGCTCGCGGATCGCGAAGCGGCCAAGCGATAGCGCGGCAGGAGCATGAACGCAGCCCCCTCGCCATGCCCCGTGCCCCGGTGGGTCGAAGCCTGGTCGGACCCGAACCCATCCGCCCCCTCTCCCGCGCCGCTCCCACCCATCTCCAAGCCCGAAAGCACCCTCCCCGACCTGCCGCACTTCGTTTGGCCGCATGCGGATCCGCCGCGGCATGGGGCCGGGCCAGGCGGAGATCCTCGACTCCCGCCGCGCCCTGGAGCCCGCTCCGCCCCCCCGGTAGACTGGAAGGTCCGGAGTTCCCCATGCAGCTCGACCGTCTTGGCGATTTCTCGCGCAGCCACCGCAATGGCGAGTTGCGCCTGTCCCACGCCGGGCTGAAGGTCCGCCTCCTGGGTTGGTGCAAGCGGGCCCGCAACCTGGGGTCGCTGATCTTCATCGACCTGCGGGACCGCTGGGGCGTGGTGCAGCTGGTGGCCGACGAGACCCAGGTGAGCCCCGAGCTGCTCGCGAAGCTGAAGGCCGTGCGCAGCGAGTTCGTGCTGGCGGCCGAGGGGATCGTCGCCGAGCGCGAATCCAAGAACCCGAACCTGCCCACCGGCGACGTGGAGGTGCGCCTCACGGACCTGCGCATCCTCAACACGGCCCAGACGCCGCCCATTCCCGTGGACGACGTCCCGGAAGGCTCGGCGGACGCCGGCGAGGACCTGCGCCTGAAGTACCGCTTCCTGGACCTGCGCCGGCCCAGCCTGCAGAAGAACCTCATCCTGCGCAGCGAGGCGGCCAACCTCATCCGGAACTACTTCCGCCGCCACGACTTCATCGAGTTCGAGACGCCCATCCTCACGAAGTCCACGCCCGAAGGCGCCCGGGACTACCTCGTGCCCAGCCGCGTCCATCCCGGCGAGTTTTTCGCGCTGCCCCAGTCGCCCCAGCTCTTCAAGCAGCTCCTGCAGGTCTCAGGCTTCGAGCGCTACATCCAGATCTGCCGCTGCTTCCGGGACGAGGACCTGCGCGCCGACCGCCAGCCCGAGTTCACCCAGGTGGACGTGGAGATGAGCTTCGTGCGCCAGGAGGATGTCCAGGCGGTGCTGGAGGGCTGCATGGTGGAACTGGCCCAGCTCGCCGGGAAGACGGTGACCGCGCCCTTCCCGCGCCTGGCCTACCGGGACGCCATGGAGTGGTACGGCTCCGACAAGCCCGACACCCGCACGCCCGTGCGGATCCAGGACCTCACGGCCCTCTTCGCACAGTCGGAGTTCAACCTCTTCCGCGCGGCGGCGGAGAGCGGCGGCCAGCGGCGCGTGCGGGCGCTCTGCTTCGGCGGCGAGGTCCCCGGGGCGCTGAGCCGCAAGCAGCTGGACGAGCTTCAGGAAGTCGCCAAGCAGCTCGGCGCCGGCGGGCTGCCCTACGTGAAGTGGGGCAAGGAGGGCCTGGCCTCGAGCTTCAAGAAGTTCGTCACGCCCGACCTGGAGGCCGCCCTGAAGGCGAAGCTCGACGGCACGGCCGAAGGCCTCATCGTCTTCGCCGTGGGCGCCGACGAGGCGACCTCGAAGGTGCTCGGCGAGCTGCGCCTGCGGCTCTCCCGGGCCTTCGGCCTCATCGACGAGTCCCGCTTCGACTTCCTCTGGGTGGTGGACTTCCCGCTGCTGGAGTGGAGCGAGGAGCATCGGCGCTTCGTCGCCTGCCACCACCCCTTCACCAGCCCGCACCCGGACGACCTGGAGCTGCTGGAGACGGATCCTGGCAAGTGCCGGGCGGTGGCCTACGACCTGGTGCTGAACGGCTACGAGGTGGGGGGCGGCTCCATCCGCATCCACGACGCGACCACGCAGTCCCGCATGTTCCGCGCCCTGGGCATCGGCGAGGCTGAGGCCCGGGAGAAGTTCGGCTTCCTGCTGGACGCCCTGGCCTACGGCGCGCCCCCCATGGGCGGCCTGGCGCTCGGCCTCGACCGCCTGGCCATGCTGCTCTGCGGCGAGACCTCCATCCGCGAAGTCATCGCCTTCCCCAAGACCGCCCAGGCCCGCTGCCTCATGACCGACGCCCCGAGCCCCGTGGACGAACGGCAGCTCAAGGAGCTGAAGATCCAGACCGCCCAGCCCGCCCAGTACCGCGCCGGCGTCATGTTCTTCGAGACCGTCCCCCCCGAGGCCCAGGCGCCCCTGCAGGCCCTGCGGCACCTCACCGCCTCGGCGCCCGTGAAGCAGACCAGCACGCTGACCATGGACGGCGAGGTGCTGCGGGTGGAGACGTCCAACCTGGGCGGGCCGAGCTTTGAGTTCGAGTGATCGGCGGTCAGAAGAGACTGGGGGACCTGTTCGACCTGAGCACAAGGACGACCCTTATCGGCCCCCTGGGGCCATCCTGGAGCCTCGGCGATCGCTCGAGGGCTGGAAGGGGAAGGTCGTTCTTGCCCTTTCCTTGCTGTGGCAGGGCCTGCTGACACTTCCCATCGTCATCGTTCTGATGCTCCCGATGATCCGCCCCCTCGCTCGCTTCTTCGGGAATGGGCTGAAACATCTCGTCACGCTTCAAGTTATCGCGATCCTCCTGGGCCTGGGCATCGGGTTGTTCGTTCACCTCTGCTGGTGCGGGATCCTGATGAGGTGGGTTCCCCGGGTGGAACTACGAGAGAGCTTCATTGGCCCGCTTCGTCTTCCACGAAGGAGACCTTGGCTGGGACGTCTGTTCGACTCCTTCTTCCCGGCTTCTCCCGATCCATGACTCCGGTCCCTGACCAGCCACAGCGCCGGCACTCCAGGACCGTCGCAGGATTCCACGGCCCTTTCGCACATTGACCCTGCCCGATGCCCGGCGCACCCTTCCATCAGGAACCTGCCCCTCCGTCTAGCGATCCCATGACACCCCTCGACCAGTTCATCGCAGCACTCGAAGCCGCGCTCCGCGGCCGCCCCAGCCGCAAGCCGCGGGACCCGGTGGAGCGGGCACTCCTGCTCGAAGCCGGGGACCCGATTGCGGCGAGGGAGGACCCCAGCCTTCTCCGCGAGGCGGGTGAACGCCCCTGCCGGGCGAACACCCGGGAGCGTCCGGCGTGACGGAACGGAACGATCCTCTGGATGAAGGCCTGTGTCCCCATCCGGTGGAGGTACCCCACCGCCTGGTCGTCGCCTTCGAGCGTTTGAAGGCCGATCCCGTGCTGGTCGGAGGGAAGGCCGTCCAAGCCTGGACCGGCCGCACCGAAGGTGCGTTCCAGACTTTCGACCTCGACTTCATCACACCCCTCCGCATCCAGGACTTCGAGTCCGTAGGACTGAAAGTCGAGGCTTCCGGGCGCCACATGGTGGTGGATGGCCAGCCGGTGGAGTACCCCTCGGGACCGCTCGCCGTGGGCGACCTCATCCTCGACCCCCGAGGCGACACGCGGCATGTGCCCACCGTGGCTGGCGACTGGATCCGCTGTCTCCGGCCGGAGGCCTGCGCCCTGGATCGACTGGCCATGGTTGCCGCCTGGCAGGTTCCAGAAGCCTTCCTCCAGGCCGGTGCTGTGGTCCTGTCCCAATTCTCACAACTCGGGTGGGACGCTGAATGGCTTGAGAGAGCCGCTGTGGGCGCGGGTCTCTCGAAGCTGCTGGCCCACCTCGTCCGAACCCTTCAGCTGGACCCACCGAAGGCTTCCTCGCTCGATGAAGCCATGCTCATCGGATGGGATCCCCGCTGACGCCATGACCACCCTCCACGCCCGCGCCGCCGCCATCCTCCGCGCCGCGGGCTGGTCCCTGCCGCGCATCCCCATCGTGTGGTCCGGCCGCATGGCGCGCTGCGCGGGGCTCTTCGTGCTGGATCGCGACGCCCGGGGGGACCTGGCGCCGGAGATCCGACTCTCCATCCCCCTGCTGCGCCGGCGCGACTGGCCTTGGCCCCAGCAGGTCTGCGGGCTGAACTGCCACGATCCCGAGAGCGTGCTCATGCGCATCCTCGAGCACGAGCTGATCCACTACAAGCTCTGGCACGAGGGCGCGAAGGACTGGGGCCACACGGAGGCCTTCCGGATGCTCGCGTTCGAGGCCTTCAGCCACCAGTCCATCACCCACGGCATCGGGACCGAGCCCTGAGCGCGCCGTTCAGCCGGCCAGGACCTGCTCCGATTCGAAGCGCCGCGGCTCGCCGCTGAGGGGATCCGTGAAGGCCAGCCGCTTCGCCAGCAACTGGAGGGGCCGCTCGAAGTCGGGCGGCCCATCGGGCAGCAGTTCCGGGTAGAAGCGGTCGTGCAGGATCGGATGGCCGATGGCCGCCATGTGGAGCCGGATCTGGTGCTTCCTTCCGGTCTCGGGCCGGATCTCGAAGCGGGCGCGGTCGTCCCGCCACGTGAGCAGGCGGATGTCGCTCCGCGCGTTGGGCGGCCCCGCCACGATGGCCATGCGGAAGAAGGGCTCGCCTGCCTCGATGCGGTTCTCCACACGCCATTCCCGCTGGGCAGGTTCCGTCCTCGCTTGCGCAACCGCCTCATAGGTCTTCGTGATCTCCCGCCCGGCGAAGAGCCCCGCGTAGGCGCCGCGGGTGGCGGGATCCACGGAGAACAGCACCAGGCCCGCGGTTTCGCGATCGAGTCGGTGCAGGGGAGCGAGGTCCGCGATCCCCGTCTCCGCCTGGAGCCTCGCGAGCAGTGTCTCCTGCACGAAGCCGCCCGCGGGCACCACCGGCAGGAAGGGCGGCTTGTCCGCCACGAGGAGGTGCGCATCGTGGTGGAGGATGCGCGCCTCGAAGGGGACGGGCGCCTCCTCCGCTACTTCGCGGAAGTAGGTGACCACCAGGCCCGCGCGGTAGGGTGCGTCGACCGGAAGGGGATGCTCCCCTGCCCTCACCAGGCCGCGCGCCATCCGCAAGTCCCAGTCCGGAATACGGGGGAACCTCGCCGAGAGGAATTCCAGCACCGTCGCCGGCTCGGGCTCCGCCTTCGGCAGGGTGACCCTCGACGCCTGCGCGGCGCGGCTGCTTCGCTCCCGGGCCTCGTCCATGCCCCATCATCCCCGAAGCCGCGCCCGCTACACTGCCTCCATGTCCACCTGGGATCCCAGCCTCCTGCCCGTGCCCCGCTCCTGGGACAGCGAGGACGAGGACCGCCTGGCGCCGGGGCTGAAGGTCTACGCCCTGCGCACCCTGGAGCTGGGACAGGTGAAGGCCGTGGGCTTCGACATGGACTACACCTTGGCGCGGTACCGCTCGCCGGAGATCGACGCCCTGGCCTTCAAGAAGGCCGTGCGCCTCATGGTGCGGGAGAAGAACTACCCGGCCTGGCTCCTGGAAGTGGACTTCGACCCCGCCTTCGCCATCCGCGGCCTCGTGCTGGACGGCGTCCGGGGCAACCTCCTGAAGATGAGCCAGGAGCGCCGTGTCCTGCGGGCCACCCATGGCACGCGCACCCTCGGCGCCGAGGAGATCGAGGCCTGCTACGGCCACCGGCGCCTGGCGGTCTCGGCCAAGGGCTTCCGCAGCGTGGACACCCTCTTCGAGATCCCCGAGGCCGGCCTCTACGCCCAGCTCGTGGACTATCTCGACGCGGGCAAGCTCCCGGGAAAGGACTGCCTCAAGCTCTTCCACGACGTGCGCTGGGCCATCGACACCGCCCACCGCCAGGGGGACATGAAGGCCGAGATCCTCGAGCACCGGTCCTTCTTCATCCCCCGCGACCCCGACCTCGCCGCCGCCCTGGAGCGCTGGCGGCGCGGCGGCAAGAAGCTCTTCATCGCCACCAACAGCGACTGGTCCTTCACCAACGGCGTGCTGTCCCACCTGCTCAACGGCCAGGACGAGGAGCGGCCGAGGTGGACCGACTACTTCGACCTCATCTGCGTGAGCACCCGCAAGCCGGCCTTCTTCATGGAGGCACCTCCGGCGGTGCCCATCGAGGGCAGCGGATGCCCCCATGCCTATGCCGGCGGCAACGCCCTCTGGGCGGAGAAGGTGCTGGAAGCCAGCGGCGAGGAGGTGCTCTACGTGGGCGACCACGTCTACGGCGACATCCTGAGGTCCAAGAAGAACCTCGCCTGGCGCACCCTGATGCTCATCCCCGAGCTGGAGCAGGAGCTGCACAACCTCGAGGCCCAGGGGGACGACCTCCGCGAGCTGTTGCGGGTGGAGACGTCCCGCCGGCGCTGCGAGCGCCGCGTCTCCCTGCTGCTGGACGAGTGGGCGCGCCTGCGGGCCCGCCGCGCGGCCCTCGCGCCGCGCCTCTCCGCCGAGGGCCTGCACGCCATCGAGCGCGAGATGGCCCAGCTCAAGGCCGAGGCCGACGAGGCCGTCCAGCGCTCCGAAGCCCTGCTGCAGCGGGCCCAGCAGCTCAACGCCGCCGTGGAGGCCGCCTTCCACCCGCGCTGGGGACCGCTGTTCCGGGACCGCGACGAACTGACCCGCCTCGCCGACCAGATGCAGCAGTACGCCTGCGCCTACACGGGCAAGATCAGCAACCTGCGCATGGTGGACCCCCACGCCACGCTCTTCGCCCCGGTGCCCGCCCTGCCCCATGAACGGGTTTGACGGTGGCCAGGGGTGTCGGCAGTGTGGAGGGATCCTCCACGGGACATCCATGGCCCAGCAGTCCACGCCCTACCATGTCGCCATCATCGGGGGCGGTCCCGGCGGCAGCACCACCGGCGCCTTGATCAAGAAGTACCGTCCCGACCTCCGCGTGCTCATCGTCGAGCGCGAGACCTTCCCCCGGGACCACATCGGCGAGAGCCACCTGCCCCCGATCAGCGCCGTGCTGGACGAGATGGGCTGCTGGGACAAGGTGGAGGCCGCGGGCTTCCCCATCAAGGTGGGAGGGACCTACCGCTGGGGAAGGACGCCCGAGCTCTGGCACTTCGAGTTCCTCCCCCTCTCGGACTTCAAGGACGAGCCCCGGCCCGGGAAGTACCAGGGCTTCCGCCAGCAGACCGCCTTCCAGGTGGACCGCTCCATCTACGATTCCATCCTGCTCGACCACGCGGCGGAACTGGGCTGCGAGGTGCGCCAGGGCACGGCCGTGGCCGAGGTGCTTCGGGACGGCGACCGCGTGGAGGGGCTTCGCCTCGCCAGCGGCGAGGTGGTCACCGCGCGGTGGTACGTGGACGGGTCCGGCAACGCCGCCATCCTGCGCAAGGCCATGGGCGTCCCCACCGACGTGCCGACCAAGCTCAAATGCATCGCCATCTGGGACTACTGGGAGAACGCGGAGTGGGCGGTCCACATCGGCGTGGGCGGCACCCGCATCCAGGTCATGAGCCTCGGCTACGGCTGGCTCTGGTTCATCCCCATCGGCCCCACCCGCACCAGCCTCGGCCTCGTGTGCCCCGCGGACCACTACAAGGCCATCGGGAAGAGCCCGGAGGCCCTGTACCTCGAGGCCGTGGCCGCGGACGAGCGCATCGCGGCCCTGGTGGCGAACGGCACCCGACGCGGGCACGTCGAGACCACGAACGACTGGTCCTTCCTCTCGGAGCGCACAACGGGGGCGAACTGGTTCCTCGTCGGCGAGACCGCCGGGTTCGCCGACCCCATCCTGTCCGCGGGCATGACCCTCACCCAGACTGGAGCCCGGGAGCTCGCCTTCACGCTGATCGAACTGCTGACGAACCCCGGTTCGGACGAGCCATGGCTGAAGCGGAACTACGACACCACCCAGCGCGCCCGCATCCGCCAGCACATCCGCTTCGCCGACTACTGGTACGCCGCCAACGGCCAGTTCACCGACCTCCAGGCGCACTGCCGGGAGATCGCCCGGGAGGCCGGGCTGGACCTCGATCCCCAGAAGGCCTGGGCCTGGCTCGCCCAAGGCGGGTTCGCCAACGACAACGTCGGCCAGGCGGGCATTGGCGGCTGCGGCCTGGCCGCAGTCAAGGCGGTCGGGGAGTTCCTGGAAGGGGAGGCGACTCCGTGGCAGGTCAGCGGCCACAACACCTTCCACCTGCGCCTGGAGGGCGCCGCGCGGGACAGCCTTCCCAGGTATGAAGCAGGCCGGGTGTACCCGGTGGAAAGCCTGGTGCGGGACGGCCACCGGCTGCCCCTCACTGGATTCTTCGCCCTCTGGGTCGACCTGCTGGGCCTGCACCCGCGCCTCGAGGACCTCCTCCCGGCACTGCTGCGGATCCTCCAGGCGGAGCACCCCCCCGAACACCAGCGCCGAGCCCTGGGCGACGCCCTGGGCGCCCTGGAAGTCCTGATCAGCGAGGGCTGGGTGGAGGCCACCCTGGACCCCTCCCGGCCCCGGCTCGAAGTCGGCGCGCCCAAGGACAGCCAGGTCATGCACTGGGACCAGGCCCCCAGGGGTTGAGGCCTGCGACCACGGACCGCGCACCCGGAATCCCGAACATGTCCCCCCAAGACCTCTCCGTCCGCCTCTTCCTGCAGCTGGCCTTCATCCTCCTGGTCTGCCAAGCCGTGGGCTGGGCCTTCCGGCGCCTGGGACAGTCCCAGGTGGTGAGCGAGATGGTGGCAGGTGTGCTGATGGGCCCTTCCCTCCTGGGCTGGCTGGCGCCGGCCGCGAGCGCCTACATCTTCCCTGCGGAGTCGAAGCCGGTCATCTACGCCATCGCCCAGATCGGGCTCAGCCTCTACATGTTCCTGGTGGGCCTGGAATTCGACGTGGACCTGATCCGCGGACGCCTGCGGAGCGCCGCCAGCGTCTCCTTCGCCGGCATCCTGGCCCCCTTCGGCCTGGGGGCCCTCATCGCCCTCGAGCTGCACGGCGATCCGGCGCTGTTCTCATCCTCGGTGACGAAGGCCCAGGCCGTGCTATTCCTCGGCGCCTGCATGTCCATCACCGCCTTCCCGATGCTGGCCCGCATCATCGTCGAGCAGGGCCTCGCGCGCACGTCCCTGGGGACCCTGGCCCTGGCCGCGGGAGCCGTGGACGACGCCGCGGCCTGGTGCGTCCTGGCCCTGGTGCTCGCGAGCTTCCAGGGCGCCCCTGGGATCGCGCTGCTGGCCATCGGGGGCGGCGCGGCCTTCGCCGCCTTCACCCTGCTGGCGCTGCGCCCCCTGCTCCGTCCCTTCGGCCGCCGGGTGGAGGCCCGCGGCCACCTCGGCGGCATGGGCTTCACGGCGGTCCTCGGGTTGGTGATGGCCTGCGCCTGGCTGACGGACGCCATCCGCATCTACGCGGTGTTCGGCGCCTTCCTCGCGGGCATCGCCATTCCCCGGGGCCGCCTCGCGGAAGAGCTGAAGACCCGCATGATGCCCCTCGTGAAGTCCCTCCTGCTCCCGGTCTTCTTCGTCTACTCCGGGCTCAACACCCGCATCGGCCTGCTGTCCGGGCTCCGCATGGCCGGCATCGCGGCCCTGGTGCTGCTGGCGGCGGTCGCTGGGAAGGGCGTGGCCTGCACCCTCGCGGCGCGGTGGCACGGCGAGCCCTGGAGGGAGTCCCTCGCCATCGGCACGCTCATGAACGCCCGCGGCCTGATGGAGCTGATCATCCTGAACATCGGGCTCGAGGCCAGAGTCATCCAGCCCGGGCTCTTCACCGTCATGGTCCTGATGGCGATGGCGACCACCCTCATGGCCACGCCCCTCTTCAACGCCATCCGCGCGGGGGGCGCCGCGGGGGCCGGAGCGCCGGCCCCTGCCGGCCTCGGCGAGTGACCGGGGCCGGCGAGGCTACGCGGCCCGCCGGGAATGGGCTAGAATCGGCGCCCAGCCCCTTCCGCCACCCTGATCCCGGAGCCCCCGCATGAGCGAAGCCGCCCCCCGGATCCTCCTG
Source organism: Holophagaceae bacterium (assembly GCA_039812765.1). Taxonomy (GTDB): domain Bacteria; phylum Acidobacteriota; class Holophagae; order Holophagales; family Holophagaceae; genus JADJVL01. The sequence goes on along the minus strand of JBDIBF010000026.1, from coordinate 12,158 downwards.
GTGGACGACACGCCCCTGAATCTCGCGGCCCTGGAGAGCGCCCTCCGGGCGGAGAGCGACAGCATCCAGACCGCGGAGGATGGCGAGGCCGCCTGGGCCGTGCTCGACGCCGACCCCGACTTCGACCTCGTGCTCCTGGACCTGATGATGCCGCGGCTGGACGGCCTGGGCCTCCTCCGGCGCATGAAGGAGGATTCCCGCTTCCGCCAGGTGCCCGTGATCCTGCAGACCGCGGACGCGGCCCCGGAGCGCATCGCCGAGGGCATCCGCGCCGGCGCCTTCTACTACCTCACCAAGCCCCTGAACCTCCAGGTGCTGCGCAGCGTGGTTCGCGCCGCCCTGGAGACCCGGCAGGAGGCCCTGCGCACCTCCCACGAGATCAGCCAGGCCTCCCGGGCCGCGAACCTCCTCAGCCGGGCCGAGTTCCACTACCAGTCCCACGAGGACGCCCGTGCCCTGGCCGCCCTCCTGGTGCGCGTGTACCCCGATCCGGACCGGGTGGCCGTCGGGGTCTGGGAACTCATCATCAACGCCGTGGAGCACGGCAACCTGGAGATCAGCTACCAGGAGAAGACCCGCCTCATGGCCGAGCGGCGCATGATGGCCGAAGTGGCCGAGCGCCTGACCTGGCCCCGCTTCCGGGATCGCGTCGCCATCGCGGTGCTGGAGCGGGACGCTGACACCCTCACCCTCATCGTCGAGGACCAGGGGCCCGGGTTCGACTGGAAGCCCTACCTGGAACTGGCGCCGGACCGGGCCTTCCACACCCACGGCCGCGGCATCGCCATGGCGAAGGCGCTGAGCTTCGACGAGATCACGTACGAGGGCCGGGGCAACCGCGTCATCGCGAAGGTCAGGCTCTGAGGCGGCGGGCTCAGGGCCCGGTCGGCGCCCGCAGCTCCGCCACCACCCGTTCGTATTCCCGCTCCGCGCGGGCGATCAGGGCCTCGGCCTCCCTGAAGCGCCCGGCGATGGCCGCCTCCTCGATCCCGGCGCAGAGGCGGCAGAGTCCCCGGGCGTAGAGGTAGGCGGACATCCCGTTCAGGGCATGGGCGGCCTGGCGCAGGGGTTCCGATTCCCGGTCCTCGAGCCCCTGCCGCAGGTCGCGGACGCGGGAGGGGGCATGCTGCAGGAAGAGCTGCACCACCTCCCGGGCCCCCTCTCCGAGTCGGCCGAGGGCCGCCCGGTCCACGGCCTCCGCTGGAGGCGGCGCGGCCTCGAGCAGCGGCTGGAGGGCCCGGAGCAGGTCCGGCTTCTCGATGGGCTTGGTGAGCAGACCGTCCATCCCCGCCGCGCGGGCCCGCGCCTCCTCCCCCTCCATGGCGTGGGCGGTGAGGGCCAGGATGGGCGTCCGGCGGAGCCCCTGCTCCATGGTCCGGATGGCGATGGTGGCGCTGTAGCCGTCCAGCTCCGGCATCTGGGCGTCCATGAGCATGAGGTCGAAGCGGGATTCCAGGCTGCGCTCGATGGCCTCCTTGCCGTCCGCGGCCACGACCACTTCGGCCCCCATGGATTCCAGCATGTGCACCGCCACCCGCTGGTTCAGCTCGTTGTCCTCCGCCAGGAGGACGCGCCGCCCCTCGAGGGGCCTGGGCGGCCCGGGCTCGGCCTCCCCCTCGTCGCCCCCGAGCCAGAGCACGGGCCGGCCCTCGAGGATGGCCTCCCGCACCGGCTCCAGGACCTCGCGCAGGGCCCAATCGTAGATGGGCTTGCGCAGCACGCCCTCGGCGCCGAGGGTCCGCCAGTCCGAACCGTCGAGGCTGCCGTGCATCGGCGCCATGACCAGGAGGGCCCGCACCTCCTGGGCCAGGGCCGCCGCCTCGAGGGGATCACCGGCGAGGCTGGCGTCCAGCAGGGCGGCGTGGAAGGGCCGGTGCTCGTTCCGGGCGGCCTCGAGCATCGCCATGGCCGCCTCGAGGGTGGTCGCCCGGACGCAGGGGACCTGCCAGGATTCGAGGATCTCGGCGAGGGCCCTGGCGGAGACCTCCCTCGGCGTGACGAGGAGGACGGGGAAGTCGGGCCAACGCGGCGGCGGCGCCGGGGCGGGCGCCTGCGGATCCGCGGGAAGCTCCAGCGTGAACCAGAACCAGGATCCGATGCCCACGCGGCTCTGGAGGCCGATGCGCCCGCCCATCAGCTCCACCAGCTTCCGGGAGATTGCCAGCCCCAGCCCCGTGCCGCCGTAGCGCCGCGTGATCCCGCTGTCCGCCTGGCTGAACCGCTCGAAGAGACGGGCCTGCTTGTCCTCGCTGATCCCGATCCCCGTGTCCTCGATGCTGACCTGCACCTCCCGGAGCTCCCCCGTGACCCGCATGCACTCCAGGGCCACCAGCACATGGCCCCGCTCCGTGAACTTGAGGGCGTTGCCCAGGAGGTTCAGCACCACCTGGCGGATGCGGTCGGGATCCCCCAGGAAGCGCCGGTCCATGCCGGGCTGGATGCGCAGCACCAGCTCGATCCCCTTCTCCTCCGCCTGCGGGCTCAGGAGGTCGAGGGTCTCCTCGAGGATCTCTGAAAAGTCGAAGGGGACCGCGTGCAGCCGCAGGCGCCCCTCCTCGAGCCGGGCGAAGTCGAGCAGGTCGTTGATGATGGCCAGGAGCGCCCGGCTCGCCCCCTGGATGGTCCGCGCCGACTCCCGCTGCGGTGGGGCCAGGTTTGATTCGAGGAGGATCCCGGACATCCCCAGGATCGCGTTGAGTGGCGTGCGGAGCTCATGGCTCATGGTGGCGAGGAACTCGCCCTTGGCCTCGTCGGCGGCCTGGGCGGTCCGCACCGCCTGCCTCAGAGCCTCCGTCTGGCGGCGCACCTCCCGGGCGAGTTCCGTGTTGCGCCCGTGCAGCGCGCGGGTGCGCCACCGGTAGAAGGCGTAGGCGGCCCCGGCGAGGCCCGCGATGCCCAGGAGGCCGACCCAGGGGGTCCGCCACCAGGGCGGACGGATGCTGAACCAGACCTGCAGGGGCTCGCCCCACCGGTCGGGCGCGTGGCCCCCCTGGAGGCTGGCGCGCAGATCGAGCCGGTAGGTGCCCGGGGGCAGGCGCGGGTAGGAGAGGCGCCCTCCAGGCGCTTCCCGCCAAGCCTCCTCGTGGCCCAGGAGCCGGGACTGGAAGGCCAGCGCATGGGCCCTAGAGAACGCCAGGGCCGTGGCCTCGGCCTCCAGGGAACCCTGGTCCGGCGCGAGCCTCGGCATCGCTGCCCCAGGGAGGCGCTGGGGCACCCCGCCGAAGGAGAGCCCGACCAGCACGACGCGGGGGGCCTCATCGGGGGTCGGGGCGGCGGAGCCCTCGAAGCGTGCAAGCCCCCCGGCGGTCGCGACCCACACGTCCCCGCCCGGCTCCGCGATCAGGGCCGAGGGGGCGCAGGCGTCCGCGGGCAGCCCGTCCCGGCGCGTGTAGGTCTCCAGGCCGCGACCGTCGGACCGGCAGAGGCCCTGGGCCGTGCCGATCCAGAGGACCCCGGCGGCGCCTTCAGCGAGGGATCGCGGCGGGGCCCCGAGGCCGGCCAGCCGTCCCACGACCCTCAGGACGCCTTCGAGGTTCCGCAGCCGGAGCACGCTCCCGTCCTCGAAGCCCACCCACACGTCGTCCCCGCCACCCTGGGCGAGACACTTCGGGGACGAGGCGGGCAGCCCGTCCTGGGGCCCGAAGCGGCGCCAGGTCCCGACCTCGAAGCAGAGCAGGCCGGCGCTCCCGGCGGCCCAGAGGCGGCCCCGTCGGTCCCGGAGCAGGGCCGGGAAGGCCTCGTCCGCGGGACCGCCGGGGAGCGGCACGCGCTCGGCCTCCAGTCCGGACGGGGAGCGCCGGGCCGACAGCAGGCCCGCCCCATCCGTGCCAAGCCAGAGGATGCCTTCCCGCGCTTCCGCCACCGCGAGTACGGCGCGGTCCTGGAGGCCGCCGCACCTCAACGGCCACAGGGCAAGGCCGGGCCGTCCGGCCTCGAGCACCGCCACCTCGCGCGCCGGCGACCCCGCGGCATAGATCCTCGAGCGGGCCCCTTCCGCCAGGGTGAGCACCCTCAGGCCCTCGGTGCCTCTCACGGCCGACCAGCCGATGGAGGAGGCCACCGCGAGGCCGCGATCGGTCCCCGCGTAGAGCCTGCCCCCAGCCTCCCGCAACACCGCGCGCGTGGCGGTGGCAGGAAGCCCCTCCCCCAGCCGGAAGGCCTGCCAGAGCCCGCGGCCGAGCACGCGATGGAGGCCCTCGCCCGCCAGCCACAGGGTGCCCTCCCGATCCACGTGCACCAGGCGGCAGGGTGGGGCCGAGGGCCCCAGGTCCAGACGGGGGGCCCAGAATCGGTCGTCCACGACGGCCACGGGGCCCGTCGCGGTCGGCACCCAGAGGCGTCCCGACCGGTCCAGGTGGAGCGGGCCCGAGGATCCTCCCAGGGGGAGGCGCGGACTGAGGTCCTCCCACACGCCCTCCCCGCCGCGACGCCCCAGGTAGGAGCGCGAGCGCGCGACGAGCCGCCCCGAGGCATCCTCCAGCAGGCTCTCGATCACCTCCCCTGGGGGAAGCCCGCGGGGCCTTCCAAGGGACTGCACCTCCACCTGGCCGGCCCTCCACCGCAGCCCCTGGATCCCCCCGGTAGCGTCCACGGCCCAGGCACCGCCGCCCTGGGCCGGCGTCAGGACGCCGGGGCCGGGTCCCGGCCAGCCCTGGACACGCACGAGGGCCGTGCCTCCAGGGGGGGCGCGGAAGAGGCCCTCCTTCCCGGCGGCCCAGAGGCTCCCGTCCCGTTCGAGGGCCAGCGCCCAGACGGTCTCGCGCGGGCCGGGCAACGGGACGAAACCGACGCCGCCACCGTCACGGAACACCCCCTGGGACGTCGCGATGACCAGGGCGCTCCGGCCCGAGGCGAGGGCGCGCACGCTCAGCCCTTCCAGCCCCTCCGCGGTCCCCGCTCGGCGGAAGCGCCGCCCTTCGAAGCGGAAGAGGCCGCCCGCGGTCGCGAACCAGATAAACCCCGCAGGGTCCTCGGCGATGGCCAGCACCTCGGGATTGGAGAGCCCTTCCTCGGGACCGTAGCCCTGCACGGCCAGGGCGCCTCGGCCCTGGCCCGAGAGCGGCGGCGCGCACAGGAGCGCCGCAAGGCAGAGCCGCAGGAAGGATGATCGCAACATGCGCGTGGAGCCGTGGATTTGGAGGTGGGAACTCCCTCGCTTACCATGCCAGAGGAAAGCCCATGACGCTCCGTGCCGCCATCGCCGACGATGAACCGGTCGCCCTCCAGCGCCTGAAGACCCTTCTGCTCGAGGCCGGCTGGGACGTGGATGCGTTCGAGGACGGCAAGCGGCTGCTCGCCCACCTCCAGGAGCAGTCCGCGGACGCCCTCTTCCTCGACATCCAGATGCCGGGCCTCTCGGGCCTGGAGGTGCTCGGGGAGCTGCCCGATCCGCCTCCGCCGGTCATCTTCGTGACCGCCAAGTCCGACTACGCCCTCGCCGCCTTCGAGCACGCCGCCGCGGACTACCTCCTGAAGCCCGTCACCGCCGAGCGCCTGGGGAAGACCCTGGCGCGCCTCCTGGGGAACCAGGTGCCCCGCAGGTCCGTGAGCGAGCTCCGGGCGGCCCTCCCTCCGCCGGCGGCCCCGGTCGGCCCCTCCGGCTATGGGCTGCCGGCCCAGCCCCTCCGCTTCCCCGTTCGGGCCGGCGAAGGCAAGCTGCTGCTGGAACTGCGGAAGGTCAGCCACTTCGAAGTGGTGGACCAGGTGGTGTGGGCTCACACCGGCAAGCAGAAATTCCGCACTTCCTGGGTCTCCCTCGCCGAGGTCGAGGCCGCCTTTCCGGGGGCCGGCCTCCTGCGCATCCAGCGCCACCTCCTGGTGCGCCCGGAGGCCGTGCTGGGCGTCCGGGCCCTCAGCTCGGGCCGGCGGGCCGTGCTGGTGCAGGACGGGGTGGAACTGGAGGCCAGCCGCAGCGCGGCCCACGCCCTCAAGGAACGCCTCGGGATCTGAAGCCGGGTGCCCCCCCGGGGCCAGGCTGACGGAGCACGTCGTCTCCCGGCTCCCGCCAGGCATCCACGGAACCGGTTCGCCCTGGTACTTCCCCCCTTCATCCAGGCACCCCGACCGCCCGGAAGGAGGACCCCCCGGCAGGTTCCGGACTTGCAAAGGCCCCTGTCCCGTCCCGGAGGAGCCATGCCCCTGAGATCCCTGCGCCTGCGCTGGATGCCCGCCCTCGGGGCCGCGCTGCTGCTGGCGTGCGGTGGGGGCGGGAGCGGGAGCGGGTCGGGCGGGGGGGGCTCCGCCGTCGCCCTCGTCCTCTCCCCCACCACCGCCTCCCTCGACGGCGGCGACACCGCCAGCTTCACCGCCTCCGTCTCCGGCGCCTCCAACCCCGGCGTCGCCTGGGAGGTCCTTGAACCCGGCGGCGGCTCCGTCTCCCCCGCCGGCCTCTACACCGCCCCCGACGCCGACGGCACCTTCCACCTCAAGGCCACCGCCCTCGCATCCTCCGCCGCCTGGGCCCAGGCCTCCATCCAGGTCCGGCGCCGCGTCATCGTCACCGTCTCCCCCGCCAGCCCCTCCCTCCAGGCCGGCGCCTCCCTGCCCTTCGCCGCCTCCGTCGCCAACACCTCCAACACCGCCGTCACCTGGTCCGCCACCGCCGGCGCCATCACCCCGGCCGGACTCTTCACCGCCCCAACCACCCCCGGCACCTGCACCGTCCGCGCCACCTCCGTCGCCGATCCCCGCCGTTCCGGCGAGGCCGTCGTCACCGTCACCGCCGCGCCCCAGCCTCCCGCCATCGCCTTCTTCACCGCCACCCCGTCCACCCTCAACCCCGGGCAGTCCAGCACCCTCGCCTGGTCCGTCTCCGGCGCCACCAGCCTCTCCATCAACCAGGGCGTCGGCTCCGTCACCGGCGCCACCAGCCGCGTGGTCTCCCCCGCCTCCACCACCACCTACACCCTCACCGCCACCAACGCCGCCGGCTCCGCCACCGCCACCGCCACCGTCACGGTCTCCCAGCTCCCCGTCATCACCGCCTTCACCGCCACCCCTTCCACCCTCAACCCCGGCGACACCTGCCTGCTCCAGTGGTCCGTCGCCGGGGCCGCCTCCCTCGCCATCAGCGGCGGCGTCGGCGACGTCACCGGCTCCACCTCCCGCAACGTCAGCCCTTCGGCCACCACCGTCTACACCCTCACCGCCACCAATGCCGCCGGCTCCGTCTCCGCCACCGCCACCGTCACGGTGAACCCGGCACCGCCCCTTCCCCCCGTCCTCGCAAGCTTCACCGCCACCCCCTCCACCCTCGCCCCCGGGCAGTCCAGCACCCTCGCCTGGACTGTCACCGGCGCCACGAGCCTCAGCCTCGATCAGGGCCTCGGCGACGTCACCGGCAACACCAGCCGATCCGTCTCCCCGGCCTCCACCACCACCTACACCCTCACCGCCATCAACGCCGCCGGATCCGTCTCCGCTTCCGCCACCGTCACCGTGGACGGCACGCCAACGCCCCCGCCCTCGGCCTACCTCCTCCTCACGGCCGCGCGCCTGCAGCAGGTCCGCGCCGACGCCGCCGTGAACGGCACCGCGTGGACGAACCTGCGCGCCAACGTGGAGGCCAACATCGCCAGCACCGACGAGTACGACACGGGCGCCGAGAACATGGCCATGGCCTATCTGGTGTCAGGAGACCCGCGGTACGCCGCGCGCGCCTACTGGTGGGCCCAGCAGGCCATGGGACGGACCCTCAGGGACGACAGCTACTACTTCTTCCAGTCCATCGTGCGGCCCGTGGCCATGACCCTGAACTACTGCGCACCGGCCCTCAGCGCCGCCCAGGCCCAGACCCTCAGGGATTTCCTCCACGCGAGCTGCGACGAGCTCTGGTACCACAACCTGGGCAGTGGCTGGGGCCTCGACGATCCGGCGAACAACTACCACCTCTCCTTCCTCGCGGGCACGGCGTTCTCAGGCTACGCGCTGAAGGCCGCCGGGGACGCCCGGGGCCAGGCCTGGCTGGACCTCGTGAACGACAAGCTCACCCGGCCCGCCGGGGTCTTCGCCTATCTGGACCGCTTGTCCGGCGGCGACTGGGAGGAGGGGGCGAACTACGGCGAGGGCTCGAAGATGCACCTCTCCCTCTGCCTGGGGGTCCTGGCGGCGGGGGGCGCCAACCACTTCAACCGGCCCTTCTTCGCCGGGGCGATGCGCTACGTGGTCTACGCACTCCAACCGGGGAACGCCTTCCTCTACCCCGGCGGCGACCTTGCCCGGGAGTCCTCCATGGGCGTCTCCCCCTACACCCGCGCCTACATCCAGCCCATGGTCCTCTGGCTGCCGGACGGTCCCGAGCGCCGCCTGGGGCAGTGGGTCCTGAACCACGTGGAGCCCACCTACCTGGATGGCGACCGCTCCTTCTCCGACCGGGCGGGGCTTTGGCGGGACGTGGCCTTCCGAATGGACCTCCCGGAGACGGACCCCGCCGGGGAGCCCCTCTCCTATCGCGCCGCCGGGACGGAGTGGATCAACGCCCGCTCCGGCTGGGACCCCGGCGCCACCTCACTGAGCATCAGCGGCGCGCCGCGCATCGTGCAGAGCCACCAGCACCAGGACACGGGGCACTTCGTGCTCTGGAAGCGGGACTGGCTCGCCGCCGACGCCAGCACCTACAGCCACAGCGGCCTGCTCTGGGAGCCCCAGGGGCAGAACCTCCTGAAGGTGCCGGGCGTGGTGATGCATTTCGAGGACGTCCCGGTCCCGGGCCTGCTGCGCCAGGCGGACAGGGGCGACTTCCTCTACGCCCAGGTGGACGCCACGGGTCTCTACCAGCGCCGCAACGCCTCCAGCCAGCTGGAGCCCCTCCTCAACGAGCACACGCGGGAGTTCGTCTACCTGCGGCCCGACACCCTGGTGGTCTTCGACCGCGTGGACGCGAAGCCCGCGGGCGCGGGCTTCCAGTGGCTCCTGCACCTGCCGGCCGCCCCCACGCAATCCGGCGCGCGATACACCCTGCTGCGCAATGGCGCCGGCCTCGCCCTGCAGACGCTCCTCGGGGGGGCGGGAAACGTGGTCTCCGACGCGGACCTTGAGGCCGGCACGTCCTCCTACCGTGTCGCGGTGGACGCCACCGGGTCGACGAGCCGCTACCTGCACCTGCTGCAGGTGGCCAGCGGCTCCGTGCCCACCGCCTCGGGCCAGCCCGTGAGCGCGCCGGGCCTGAAGGGGCTGCTCGTGAACGGCACCGTGGTGGCCTTCAGCGACCTGGCGAGGGGGGCCGCCCCGGCCCTGCCCCTGACCTACGTGCTGCCCGACACCGCGGTCCACGCGCACATCCTGGCGAACTTCACATCTGGCGTCGACGTGGTGGTGGTCCGCGGCGCCTCCACCACCACGGTCACGCTGAAGGCCGGCACCGCCCACCTCCCGGACGCCAACGGCCTCCTCACCTTCAGCGACGCCTCCGGCCCGGCCCCCCAGCCGCCGGTCATCACCGCCTTCGGCGTCAGCCCCGCGACCCTGGTCGCCGGCCAGTCCGCGACGCTGTCCTGGACCGTCGCGGACGCCTCCTCCCTCGCCCTGGACCAGGGCATCGGACCCGTCACGGGAAGCAGCCGCGCCGTCAGCCCAGCCTCCACCACCACCTACACCCTCACCGCCTCGAACGCCGCCGGCTCGACCACCGCCACCACCACGCTCACGGTACAGCCGGCCCCTGCCGTCGCGATCCCGAACCCGGTCCTCTTCGTCACCCAGGTCCCCATGGACGGATTCGGGTCCATCTCCATGCCCTTCGCGAACCATGACGGATCGAGCCACCTCGCGCCGCGGGGCGGAGATCTCTGGATCCGCTACCCCGACGGGTCCTTGCGCAACCTGACCCAGGAGGCGGGCTTCGGCATGACGGGCCTGCAGGGGGACGCATCCATCGCCGTGCGCGAACCCTCAGTGCACTGGAGCGGGACGAAGGCGGTGTTCGCCATGGCCGTGGGATCCACCACCCAGCAGTACGTCTGGAAGACCCAGTTCTGGCAGCTCTACGAGGTCTCCGGGCTGGGCCAGGGCCAGCCGGTCACCATCACCAAGGTCCCGCGCCAGCCCGCCGACGCGAACAACATCAGCCCAGTCTACGGCACGGACGACCGCATCATCTTCGCCTCCGATCGCAGCCGCTCCGGCGAGGCCCACCTCTACCCCCAGCTCGACGAGTACGAGAGCACGGTGACCTTGTCCGGCCTCTGGAGCCTGGATCCGACCTCGGGCGACCTGAGGCTCCTGGAGCACGCCCCAAGTGGCGCCTTCCATCCCTTCGTGGACACGGCCGGCCGCGTGATCTTCACCAAGTGGGACCACCTCCAGCGGGACCAGCAGGCGGACGCCGACGCCGAGGGCGGCGGTTACGGCTCCTTCAACTACGCCGACGAGTCGGCCGGGGCCGCGCGGCTGGCCAGCCGCGCGGAGGTCTTCCCCGAGCCGCGGGACTCGACGGCCCCCGAGAACGTGGCCAACCATGCGAACGGCCACCGCTTCAACCAGTTCTTCCCCTGGCAGGTGAACGAGGACGGGACGGAGGAGGAGACCCTGAACCACGTGGGCCGCCACGAGATCGGCGGCGTATACATCGGTGATCCGGCCTTCAACGACGACCCGAACCTCGGCGAGAACGCGCCGGAGGCGAACCATGTGAACCGCAACTACCTGGGCGGTGACGGGGGCATCTTCCAGCTCCGCGAGGACCCGCGCCAGCCCGGGCTCTTCTACGCCTCGAACATGCGCGAGTTCAACGGGGGCCGCGCCGGCCAGATCGTCACCCTCACGGGCGCCCCGACCCTGAACGCCGAGCAGATGGCCGTGTCCTGGATCACCCATCCGGACACGAAGTACGAAGTCCCCGACGGCCAGGCCCCGCCCCCGGGTGCCACGGGCCGCTACCGCAACCCGCTGCCCATGAGCGATGGCACGCTGGTGGTCGCGCACACCGCCGAGACCGGTCCGGACGTCAACCTCGGCACCCGAGCCAACCCGAACTACCGCTACAGGTTCAGGCTGAAGACCCTGAGGTCCGCCGGCGGGTACTGGGTCGCGGACCAGCCGCTGACCCCCGGCCTCTCCAAATCCGTGAGCTGGTACGACCCCGATGTCCTTGTGGCCTACAGCGGCCCCCTCTGGGAGCTGGATCCCGTGGAGGTGGTGGCCCGGCCCCGGCCGGCCCGGCGCGTGCCCGCCCTCGAGACCCCGGAACAGCAGGTTCTGGCCGAGGAGGGCGTGAGCGAATCCGCCCTGCGGGCCTGGCTGCGGAGCAATGGCCTCGCCCTCATCATCAGCCGTGACGTCACCTCCCGGGACCGCGGCGACCTCCAGCAGCCCTTCAACGTGCGGGTGCCCGGCGGCGTGAGCGCCGTGCCCCTCCCCGGCAAGGTGTACGACCTCCAGCACCTCCAGCTCTTCCAGGGGGACCAGGTGCGCGGCTACGGCGGCACCGCGTCCCCGCGCCCGGGGCGGCGGGTGCTCGCCCAGGTCCTGCACGGCGCCGCGACGGCCAAGAACCCCGCCAACCCGGGCGGGCCCGTGGGCAGCGTGAAGGTCGCTCCGGACGGATCCACCGCGGCCTTCGTGCCGGCTTCCCGCGCCCTCACATGGCAGCTCACGGACCCCAGCGGCCGGGCGGTGATCCGCGAACGGAACTGGGTGAGCTTCCAGCCCGGGGAGATCCGCGCCTGCGCCAGCTGCCATGGACTGAACTCGCGTAGCCAGACGGGCGGGGCGGTCCCACAGAACAAGCCCGAGGCCCTGCGCCAGCTCCTGCGCCACTGGAAGACCCTGCCCTGAGGCTTGGCCCCGTTCCGGCCATCCCGGGCTCGGCCTGCCGCGGCGCGTCCGCTCCCAGCTCCGGCGGGGCTCCCCGCGCCGAGCGGCTCGTCCAGCCGAACCCACCGCTCGCCCGGCATCCGCGTCCCCTCGCGCCGCACTGGAACCGCGCCCCGGCGCTCGAGGCATCCCGGTCCCAGCCTTGCACCGCTCCACGACCCATTCTGGAGGACCCATGTCCGCGTCTCGCCGGCCCTCTCCCTGGATGACGATCCTGGCAGCCCTGGCGCTGCTGCTGGCGTGCGGTGGGGGCGGGAGCGGGAGCGGGTCGGGCGGGGGGGGCTCCGCCGTCGCCCTCGTCCTCTCCCCCACCACCGCCTCCCTCGACGGCGGCGACACCGCCAGCT
>JBDIBF010000025.1:0-36943 GCA_039812765.1 Holophagaceae bacterium | reverse complement strand
GGAGGCCGCCGCGGCCTGGCTCCGGGCCCGGGGGACGCGCGCCGCGGCGCCCGGCGGCGCGGGCCGTCCCCAGTTCCTTCCGGACGTCCCCCAGGAGGTGCCTTGAGGTCCCTGGACCTGCGCCTCCACGAGGGCCGCGGCTTCCTGGTCCGGGGAGGCGTGGACGCCCCCTTCGCCGCCACCGTCGGGGCCCGCGCCCTGGAGGGCCTGAGCCCCAGCCGGGCCGCCGCGCCCTGGATGGCGCTGCGCCAGCTCGGGGAGCTGTCGGCCCTGCTGCCGGGGGGCCTGCACCTTGTGTGGAACGAGGCGCCGGCCTGGTATCGGGGCCTGGAGCTGGACGAGGCCCGAGGTTTCTGGGAGGCCCTGGGGGCGCTGCCCGGGGTCGCGGTGCACCTCGGCACCATCCCCGAAGCCCTCCACCTCGCCTCCTTCCCCGCCTGGCTGCACACCCCCGACCCTCCCGCCGGAGCAGAAGGGGAACGGTGGCGGTCCGGCGCCCTGGGCTGGGTCCGGCGCCATCCCCGGGGCTGGAGCCTGCCGGGCTTCGGCCGCCTCGAGGACGCCGGACCGGGGCCCCTCATCCACGAGGACGTGGCGCCCGCCTTCCTGTGGGGGGAGGTGGTGGTGCCGCTGCCCGCCCTGGCGCATCTGGATCCCGCCGCGGTGGCCGCGGTGCTCGGGGAGCACCAGTCCGCCCTCGAGCGCAACCTCGCCCAGCGTCTGGGCCTGCACCGCTGGCCTGACGCCCTGCCCTTCCAGCGCCGGCGGGTCGCCTGGCGCTTGGCCTTCCTCGGGGGCGCGGAATTCATGCTGTCGGGGGGCTCCTGGACCGAGGCGGCGCGCCTCGCGAAGGCCTTCCTCGCCGAACTCGCGGGTCTGCTCCGGGCCGCGGTCCACGCCGGGACCTGCGACGCCTTCGAGCCCGGCCTCCGCCTCGGCCGCCAGGCCATGGGCGAGGGCCTGCCCTGGCGCGCCGCACTGCCCCTGCCGCCGGAGCCCCCGGCCTTCACGCCGGGCTTCGGGGCCGACCCGCGCCGTCCTTCGCCCCTGGAGGCCCGTGCCTTCCTGCCGCCGGACTTCGCGGACCTGCTGGACGCGCCGCCGGTGGCGAGCCTGCGGGTGCCGGCGCCCCCCAGCGCCGCGGCGGTGGAGAGCCTCCTCGGCACCCTGGGCGCGCCTCCGGCGATGCTCTGGATGCCGCCGGAGGTCCCCGACCCGGCGCCCTACGTGCCCGAGCACGCCTGGGCGCCGGCGGCGGACTTCCCCTATCCGCCGGACCCCGCCGCGGGGGTCCAGGCGGCCCTCTTCGACGACTGGGAGGCCTGACCCGCCCCGGGTGGAGGCCGTTCGCCGACCCCCGCGCGCCGTTCGCCGTTCGGCCTGACCCGAGCGGCTTCCGGGCGGTAGCCTCGAGCTTCCCCACACCGGAGGTCTCCATGCCCACCCCGTCCCGGCTCTCCATGGCCCTGCCCCTGGCCGCCGTCCTGATCGCCGCGCCGCCCGCCCAGGCCGCGCCCAAGCCCAAGGCCCAGCAGCCGCCCATCCTCGACCGCGAACTCTTCTTCGGCAACCCCGAGATCGCCGCGGCCCAGATCTCCCCGGACGGCAAGTGGATCGCGTTCCTGAAGCCGTGGAAGGACACCCGCAACGTCTGGGTGAAGAAGACCGGCGAGCCCTACAGCGCCGCCAAGCTCGTCACCGCCGAGCCCAAGCGCCCCATCGGAGGCTTCTTCTGGAGCCGGGACGGCAAGCGCATCCTCTTCGTGAAGGACAAGGACGGGGACGAGAACTTCAACGTCTACGCCGTGGATCCCGCCGCGCCGGCCGCCCAGGGAAGCGAGGCCCCCGAGGCGCGGAACCTCTCGGACGCCAAGGGCGCCCGGGCCATCATCTACTCCGTCCCCAAGGCCGACGCCGACACGATCTATGTGGGCCTCAATGACCGTGACGCCGCGTGGCACGACCTCTACAAGGTGAAGATCTCCACCGGTGAGCGGACCCTCGTGCGGAAGAACACCGAGCGCATCGCGGGCTGGGTCTTCGACACCAAGGGCGCCCTGCGCCTGGCCACCCGCACCACCGACAAGGGCGACACCGAGATCCTGCGGGTGGACCCCGAGGGCTTCAAGGTCGTCTACACCTGCAACGTCTTCGAGAGCGCGGGCCCCGTGGCCTTCCACAAGGACGGCAAGCGCGTCTACCTGGAGACCAACAAGGGGAGCCGAGACCTCGCCGAACTGGTGCTCTTCGATCCCGAGACCGGGAAGGAGGAGAAGGTCGAGTCCGACCCCCTGAAGAAGGTGGACCTGGGCAACGCGGCCTTCTCCGAGCTCACCGACGAGCTCATCTACACAACCTACACCGACGAGAAGGACCGCATCTACTTCAAGGACAAGGCCTGGGAGGCGGACTACAAGCTGGTCAAGTCGAAGCTGCCCGGCAAGTCCATCGCCTTCGCCGGCGCCACCGCCGACGAGCAGGTGGTGATGGTCGCCGCGTACAGCGACAAGGACCCGGGGTCCCGCTACCTCTTCGACCGCCGCACGAAGAAACTCAGCCTCGAGTACGTGTCCCGGGAGCGCATCCCCCGCGACCAGATGGCAGCGATGACGCCCATCCGCTACAAGAGCTCCGACGGCCTGGACATCCCCGCCTACCTCACGCTGCCCAAGGGGCAGCCCGGGAAGAACCTGCCCCTGCTGGTGGTCCCCCACGGCGGCCCCTGGGCCCGGGACCAGTGGGGCTTCAACAACCTCCACCAGTTCATGGCCAACCGCGGCTACGCTGTGCTCTCCATGAATTTCCGAGGCTCCACCGGGTACGGCAAGAAGTTCCTCAACGCCGGCAACAAGCAGTGGGGCGACAGGATGCAGGACGACATCACCTGGGGCGTGAAGCACCTGGTGAAGCAGGGCGTGGCCGATCCGAAGCGCGTGGGCATCATGGGCGGCTCCTACGGCGGCTACGCGACGCTGGCGGGCGTGACCTTCACGCCGGATCTCTACGCCGCGGCGGTGGACATCGTCGGACCCTCGAACCTGCTCACCCTGCTGGAGACCATCCCGCCCTACTGGGAGAGCTTCCGCATCATCTTCCACGAACGCATGGGCGACCCCCGCACGCCGGAGGGGAAGAAGCAGCTCGAGCGGCAGTCCCCGCTGAACTCTGCCAGCAAGATCAAGACGCCGCTCCTCGTCATCCAGGGCGCCAACGACCCGCGGGTGAAGAAGGCCGAAGCCGACCAGATCGTCATCGCCCTGCGGGACCGCCACTTCCCCGTGGAGTACCTCTGCGCGCCGGACGAGGGCCACGGCTTCGCCCGGCCCGTGAACAACATGGCCCTCTTCGCCGCCGCGGAGAAGTTCCTGGCCAAGCACCTGAAGGGCCGCTTCCAGGACGGCGGCACGCCGGAGGTGATGAAGCGCCTGGGCGAGATCACGGTGGATCCGGCGACGGTCAAGCTCGCCGCCAAGGTGGAGGTCTCCGCCGCGGCGCCCAAGCCCGTGGCCGAGCTGGTGGAGGGCAGCACCACCTGGGCCGGCACCCTCGCGGCGGGCGGCCAGAGCATGCCCGCCACGATGACCAACGTCATCCGGGCGGAGGCGGGTGGCTGGGTCGTGGCCGGCACCGCGAAGGTCGGCCCCATGGAGATGAGCGACACCACCACCTACGCGAAGGGCAGCCTCGTCACTCTGAAGCGCTCGGTGAAGCAGGGCCCGGCCTCCATCGAGCTGAGCTTCGAGGGCGGCAAGGCCAAGGGCAGCCTCGCGATGGGGGCGGCCCCGAAGGCCATCGAGGCGGAGCTCGGCGGTGACCTGTTCGCGGACGGCTCGGGGGCCTTCGAGTCCCTGGCCTCCCTTCCGCTGGTGGAGGGCTACACCTTCACGTACCGCAACTTCGACGTGATGAAGTCCAAGCCCAGCCTCAAGCAGGGGAAGGTCGTCGGCTCCGAGAAGCTGACGGTGGCCGCGGGCGCCTTCGACGCCTGGAAGGTGGAGACCGGCAGCGCCGAGGGGGAGCCCGGCGGCACCACCTTCTGGGTGGACAAGGCCTCCCGGAGGGTCCTGAAGATCCGGGCGGTCATCCCCCAGATGGGCGGCGCCGTGATGGAGACCGAACTGCAGAAGTAGCCGCGAGGCCGCACGAACGGAAGGGGCGCCGCGTGGCGCCCCTTTCCGTTCCCTTGGGCGGAACCCGGAGGCGAGGAACTCGACGGGCGGTCCCCCTCATCCGTGTCAGATCACGCCGCGGCGCTGCTGGTCGCGCTCGATGGAGCGGAACAGCGCGCTGAAGTTCCCTTCGCCGAAGCCCAGCTCGTTCTCCCGCTGGATGATCTCGATGAAGATGGGCCCGATGAGGTTCTTCGTGAAGATCTGGAGCAGGTAGCCGTGGGCGTCGCCGTCCACCAGGACCTTGTGGGCCTGGATGCGCGCGCGGTCCTCCCGCACGTTCGGCACCCGCTCGAAGACCTCGGCGTAGTAGTCCTCGTCGATGTCCAGGGTCTCGATGGGCGAGCCCGCCATGGCCTCGAGGCTGGCCAGGATGTCCCGGGTGAGGAAGGCCAGGTGCTGCACGCCGGGCCCCTTGTACTCGTCCAGGTACTCGGCGATCTGGTCCTTGCCGGACTTGGGCTGGTTGATGGGGATGCAGAAGCTGCCGTCGGGGGAGCGCAGGGCGTAGGAGGTGAGGCCGGTCTTCAGGCCCTTGATGTCGAAGTAGCGCACCTCGAAGAATCCGAAGACGGTCTTGTAGAAGTCGGCCCAGGCCTCCATGGTGCCGGCAGGCACGTTGTTGGTGAGGTGGTCCACCGCCAGGAAGCCCTTGTCGGGCTGGACGAGGGGATCGGCGAGGGGCTCGAAGTCCCGGTCGTAGATCGAGCCCTTGGCGCCGAAGGCGTCGATGAAGTAGATGAGGCTGTCCCCGATGCCGAAGATGGCGGGATAGGGCAGGTCCTTCAGGGCCGGGTCCGCGGGCCGGGCGCCCCGCGTCACGGCCTCGTTGAACGCGGCTTCGGCGTCCTCCACCCGCCAGCCCATGGAACTGATGGAAGGCCCGTGAAGGTTCGCGAAGTCCCGGCTGAAGCCCGCCTTCTCGGCGTTCAGGAGGAAGTGGATGTCGTGCTGGTGGAAGGCCGTGATGGCCTTGCCCTTGAAGCCGTGCAGCTTCGAGAAGCCGAAGGCCAGGAAGAGGCGCTCGAGGTCGGCGGCGCTGGGGCCGCAGAACTCGGTGAACTCGATGCCTCGAAGGCCGAGGGGGTTGGGACGGGTTTCCATGGACGTCACCTCGCGTTGGGCAGCGCTCACATCCAGCTCTTCCAGTAATCCGCCTGGCAGGCCCTCCGGCCAGCCTCGGTGAGGGCGAGGGGATGCTTTGTGTCGATCATCACGGCCTGCTCCTCGGTGTAGGTCTTGTCCTTCGCCGCCTCCACGGCCTTGGGGTGGGGTCCGTGGTGGATGCCCTGGGGATGGAAGGTGGCCATGCCGGGCTCGAGGCCCGCGCGGCTGAAGAAGTCCCCGGCGTGGTAGAAGAGCACCTCGTCGAAGTCGATGTTCGAGTGGTAGAAGGGCACCTTCATCGCGCCGGGGTCGCCGTTCTCCAGGCTGCGGGGGAGGAAGGTGCAGATCACGGCGTCCTTCAGCAGCCAGGTGGTGTGGGCGCTGGGGGGCAGGTGGTAGCGCTCGCTCATGACGGGCCGGATGTCCTTCACGTTGAGCTGCCACACGGTGAGGTCCCCCTTCCAGCCCACGGTGGTGATGGGATTGAAGGGGTAGGTCACGGTGGTGAAGCGGCCCTGGCGCTTGATGCGGAGCTGCCAGGCCCCTTCGAGCCCTTCGTAGCGGGCCGGGTCGGGCGTGGGCGTCCTGATCACGTCGGTGTCGAAGAGGGCGTGGCGGCCCAGCATGCCCCGGTCGGGGATGGACACTTCGCCGAAGGACTCCGCCACCAGGAGCGAGGTGGGCGCGTCGGGGACGAAACGGTAGACCGTCCCCCGGGGGATGACGAGGTAGTCCCCCACGCCGTAGACGAGGGGACCGAAGTCCGTCTCCAGCTCGCCGCCGCCCTGGTGGACGAAGAAGACCTCGTCGGCGTCCGCGTTGCGGAAGTAGTGGGGCATGGCCCGTTCGAGGCGGCTGAAGCTGATCACCACGTCGGCGTTCTCGAGGAAGGCCACGCGGCCCGCCCAGGGGTCCTCGGCGCCGAGGCCGGGCAGGTTCTCCAGGCGCAGGCACTCGGGGCGGAGGTCGCCTTCGATGGCGGTCCAGCCCACCGGCGGCCGGCTGCGGTAGAGGTGGCTGGTGCGGCCGAAGAAGCCGTTGCGGGCGTACTCCTCCTCGACGAGGCCTTCGGGCACGTCCACGTGGGCCTGGAGTGTGGTGAGTCCCTTCCGGAAGTGCATGGGGTCCCTCGCGCGGATCGCCGGATCCCCTCCAGGGTCGGCGCGCGGGTTGACGCAAAAAAGCATATGATTTCGAGGATCTCGATCGAATTCTTGGATGACGAATGGACCTGGACCTGGATTCCCTGGAAGCCCTGGAGGCGGTGGTGCAGGCGGGGGGCGTGGCCCGGGCGGCGGAGCGGCTGCACAAGGCCCAGTCCGCGGTCAGCTACCAGGTCCGCAAGCTGGAGCGGGCCCTGGGGCTGGAGCTCCTGGACCGGGAGGGCTACCGCGTTGCCCTGACCCCGGCGGGCGAGGCGGTGCTGGCGGAGGGCCGGCGGCTGCTGGCCCAGGCCCGGCGCCTGGAGGGCCTGGCCCGGCAGATCGGCGAAGGGTGGGAGCCGCGGCTCTCGGTGGTGATCGACGGGATCCTCCCCCTGGAGCCGGTCTTCCAGGCCCTGGGGGAGCTGGCGGCGAAGGAGGTCCCCACGCGGGTGCAGGTGAAGGTGGAGTTCCTCTACGGCGTGCAGTACCGCTTCGAGAAGGAAGCCGCGGACCTGATGCTGGTGAAGGACTACCAGCCCGGCCCGGCGCTGCAGGCGCGTCTGCTGCCCGAGGTCGTGTGCGTGCTCTGCGCGGCCGCGGCGCATCCCCTGGGCTCGCTGCGGAAGGTGGACCTGGACGAGCTGCACCGGCACGTGGAGCTGTCGGTGCAGGACTCCTCGGACCGCGGGGACGACCGCCACATGTTCGGCGGGGAGCGGGTCTTCTTCCTCTCGGGCTTCATCGCCAAGAAGCAGGCGCTGCTCATGGGCCTGGGCTTCGGCTGGATGCCCCTGGACCTGGTGCGGGCCGAGCTGGCCTCGGGGAAGCTGGTGGAGGTGCCCTACGCGGGAGGTTCGCGCTACCGCTTCACGCCCGCCCTGGTGTGGCGCCTGGACCGGCCCCTGGGGCCCACGGGGCGCCTGCTGGCGGAGACGCTGGGGCGGACGCTGCCGGCCTGGTCGAGGGAACGCAAGGCGGCGAAGGGCGGCGTCCGGACCCGGAAACCGAAGCCGTCCCGGACCCGCTGAAGATTCAGGGGAACTTTCAGGGCCGTCGGGCTATCCAAGTGGGCCAGAGGTGTCCCATGAAGAAGCTCCTGGCCCCCGCAGCCCTGGCGATGCTCTGCGCCCTTCCCGCCCTCGCGGGAGGCGGCGCGCCGAAGCCCGCGCCCATCCCGAACGCCGCCATCGATCCCGAGGGCTACTTCGCCTTCGCCCGGGAGAGCGCCGCCCTGCGCGCCACCCGGCGCGTGAGCGAGGCGGACTTCCTCCGGATGGCCGCGGAGCCCGGCACCGTGGTGCTGGACGCCCGCAGCGCCGACAAGTTCGCCCTGCTGCACGTGAAGGGGGCCGTGAACCTGCCCTTCACCGACTTCACCGCCGGCAGCCTGGCGAAGGTGCTGCCCGGCAAGGACACGCGGGTGCTCATCTACTGCAACAACAACTTCCGCGACTCCGAGCTCGCCTTCGCCGCCAAGGCCGCCCCGGCGGCGCTGAACCTCAGCACCTTCCAGAGCCTGATGACCTATGGCTATCGGAACGTGTACGAGCTGGGGCCGAGGGTGGATCCGAGGGCGTCGAAGCTGGCGTTCGCGGGGACGACATGGCACTGAGGTCGCTCAATCAATGCGCCGCTGGGCCCTCAATCGGTAGTGAAGCCTCAGGAACACCAGGCCGAAAATCCTGAGCACGTGGTCGGCTCGCACGTCCGCGTCGCCATCGGCGTACACCCGGATGGTCTCCCGCATGGTCTTCACGTACCGGGCCCTGTGCGTGGGTGAGGAGACCGTGAAATAGAACCCGGCGTCCCCGAACCCATTTCCTTCCGACGACAGGAGGAGGGCGCCGTCGGGAGTGACCTCGGCGCGCATCAGGACGATGGCGTTGCCGTTGGGGAGTGGAAATACCACTTTTACGCCAGGTCTGCCCAAGGCCTGGATCCACCCTATCGAGTAGTCCCCGGCATAGATCACGCGCCCGGTCGCCTTCAGGCTCCGGACCCAGGCCGTGCGCACGGTTTGATGGGTGGCTGGATCCCTCAACTTCAGCACTCGGCTCGTCATCCCTTGGCTCGCATCCAGTCCCGTGAGGGGCACGTTCAACTGCTGCAGCCTGCGGCTGAACAGGAACGCGAGCATCCGCCCGAAGGGCCGAAAAAGGCCGCACCATTCAGACCAGGCATCCACTTCGAAGTCGGACGTCCGTTCATAGAAGGCGATCACGCCAGGGTGCAGGGGATGGGATCCCTCGGGCAGGAGCGGCTGGATGGAGTCGAGCAGGCCTCTGCCTGCCGTGGCCTCGTCGACCTGGAGCCCCAGCTGGCCAGCGAGTGCGTTGAAGAAATCCTCCCCAATGCCCTGGACCGGGCCCGCGGGGCCAGAGAGCCATTCATCCGACAGGGGATTCCACCGGCGACCTGTGATCCGGACCCAGCGCTGGGTGAGCGCGTCGAGCCAATGCCCGCGCTGATGGACCACTAGGCCACCTGCTGGTGCTTCAACGCCTCCAGCATCGCCAGCAGCCGTTCGACGTCGTCGCAGGCGTGGAGGTTCTGCCTAAATCCCGATCCGCCCGGGATGCCCTTGGTGAACCAGGCGCCGATCTTCTTGATCTTGTGGAGGGCCTCCCGGGGTTCCAGCAGCTCCAGCAGGATGCGAAAGAAGCGCAGGGTCGCGTCCACGCGCATCTCCTTGGTGACGACGAAGTCGGGGTCCAGCACCTGGCGGAAGATGAAGGGGTTGTAGAGCGCTCCGCGGCCGATCATGACGGCGCGGCAGCCGGTCTCCTCGCTCATGCGGAAGGCGTCGAGGGGTTCCACCACGTCCCCGTTGCCGATGATGGGGTAGCTCGTGCCGGCCTCCACGGCCCGGGCGATGATGGCCCAGTCGGCGTGGCCCTCGTAGCCCTGGGCGCGGGTGCGGGGGTGGATGGCCAGGCTCTGCACGCCGTTGGCCTCGAACATCCGCAGGAAGTCCAGGAACTCGGCGCGCTCCTTCTGGCTGGCGTCCCAGCCCGCGCGCATCTTCACGGTGACGGGCACCTTCACGGCGTTCACCATGGCCTTCACGCAGCTTTCGGCCAGGCGGATGTCCCGCAGCAGGGCCGAGCCCGCGCCGCCCTTGGTGACGTTGGAGGCCGGGCAGCCCATGTTCAGGTCCACGATGTCGGCGCCGGCCTCCTCGCAGAGCCGCGCGCCCTCGGCGAGGCTCTGGGGATTGCCGCCGCTCAGCTGCATGGAATACGGGTGCTCGCCGCTGGAGGCCATCATCTTCTCGGCCTTGCGGGCGTGGCGGATCAGCGCCTCGGAGCTGATCATCTCGCTCACCACCAGACCGGGGCCGCCGATCTCGCGGATGAACTTCCGGAAGGGCTGGTCCGTGATCTCGTGCAGCGGCGCCATCACCAGGCCGTTGGAGACGGTCAGGGGTCCGATGGAAAAGGGATCGAAGGGGAAGGGCATGGTCGTTCCAGCCCTCCAGTCTAAGGGGAGCGACCCTCCCTGGCCACGGTCCGTCCCCTGGGGAAGGCTTCGACCGGCCTAGTGCGGATGCCGCCCGTCCGGCCCGCGCACGATGCCGTTCCGCGCGTCGGACTCCCGCTGAATGGACTCGCGGATGGCCGCCGAGGACCACTCCATGCCGAAGCGGCGGAAGATGGTGCCCAGGTCCGGGTCGGCATTCAGCGTGGCGAGGATCCTCGCGCGACCGCCCTCGACGTTTTCCATGAAGGAGCCCTCGGCCATGACCCGGGAGCCGATATACGCCTTGGCCGCCGCCAGGTCCAGCGCCGGCCCGGGCTTCAGCTTCAGGGACACGAGCATGGGGGCCGTGCCGGTGAGGTTCGACCAGAAGGAGGGCTTCGAAGCCGTCTTGACCTCCATGACGGTGTAGCGCCGGCCCTTCAGGTCCATCACCTCGAGGCCGTAGTAGGCGTCCAGCTGGAGCTGGGTGGTGGTGCAGAGGGCCGTGGCGTCGGCCCGGGGTTCGGGTCCGCTCGACGTGAACACGAGCACCGGATAGGCGAGCTGCGTCTCGTTCACGGGCTTCGGCGTGCAGCCGAGGAGGGCGAGGAGGGCCGCCATGGAGAGTCCGGTCTTGCGCATGCCCCATGATGCCCGCTCTGGCCTGCGGCGAGTTCAGTGTTCCTCCCCGCTCCCGCAGAGGCAGGACACGGAACGAGCGCCTGCGCCGGTCCGCTAGTGGTTCGAAGCGTCCCGGTCGTCCCCGGGCATCGGAAGGCTCCGGCCCTTCATGGCCATCGTCTCCCAGAGCTCCAGATGAGAACTGATGGCGGCCTGGTAGTGCGTGAAGACCTGGATCTTGATGAGGCGGATGAGCATCTGCGTGGGGGGCGCGAAGCCCGTCTCGGAACCGGTGATGACGCCGGTCACCCGCGCGGCGTAGTCATCCAGGCTCCGGGCGTAGGCCTCCCAGCCCTTCCGGTAATCCGCCAGGTAGGCGGCGCGGGCCATGTCCGACATGGAGACGCGGAGCTTTGGACCAACCCAGGCGAACTGAGGGGCGGCCTGGAGCTTGGTTCCGGGGGACCCGTAGAGCAGGGTGTTCCGGGAATCCTCGAGCTCCTGCTGGCCAGCCCTGGCGACGGCGGCCTGGAGCGCGGCGGCCGCGGCTTCGGTCTTCTGGGACTCCTCCTCCGCCTTGCGGATGGCGGCGGTAAAGTCCGCCCTGGCCTGCTGAATCCGCGGATCCCGGGTCAGGGCATACAGGGCAGCGAACGTTGCCCCTTCCCGGCCCTGGGGGAGCGCGGGCTGCTGCCCCTGAAGCGCGGCGATGGCTTCGGACTGGGCCTTCCTGAGGCGCCGTATTTCCTCGTCAAGGTAGGCCAGCCCCTGGGCGGCCTGCCTTCTCACCCGGTCCAGGCCGCCACGCGCCTCGAGGGCCGTCACCGGTGGAGGGGGGATGAGGATCCCTTGTTCGTCCACGCCCACAGTGGCCCCGGGGATCCCTTTTTCCTCGAAGGGCTTCAGGCCGCCTGCGGTCTTGGCCTTGGGCCGCGGCGTCGACGGGAGGTGGGTCGGATCGTTCTTGAGGGTCGACTGGGCTTCCCGCTCCTGCACGCTCTGGGCGCCCACGACCTGGGGGGAGAGGAGAAGCAGGAGGATCGGAAGGGTCCGCATCGGGGCTCCAGGAAGATGGGTGGGGGAAGGGATGGCCCTGGTTGTGCACGTGACGTGCCAACGCCACTTCATCCGCGGTTCAAGGCGTACGGGCGTTCCGGCTCAGCCTTGGTTTCAATTCACCCCAAGCTGGCCCAGGCCAGTCGCAACCTGCCACTCCGCTGCGCCCGGACTGCAGGTCCGGGACCTGGGCCTGGGCCCTCAGGCATCCGGTCCCTGCCGGCGAGCCTGGGCGTGCGCCAGCACGCCGCCGATGGACCGCGCCTCCGGCGCGTAGCCGTGCATGGCCCAGCCCGCCGCCACCACGAGGCCGCCCACGATCACGAAGGGCCAGGCGGTCTTGCGCAGGGCCGTGGGCAGCCACTCCCCCTCGTCCTCGTCGGCCTTCCCCTTGATCTTCTTCAGCCGCCGGTAGAGCCCCGCGCTCAGCACGCCGTCGAACATGAGGTCGGCGAAGATGGCCGGCGCCTGGTAGATGAGGTAGCCCGCGGCGGCGAGCAGGGCCGCCAGGGCGGCGATGACGAGGATGACCACGACGAGCTCGTCGCCGTCCAGGTCGAAGCTGAAGCCGCCCCCGCCGCCCGAGGACGAACCGCCTCCGCCGCCTCCGCCCACGTGCAGGGCGGGACCGCCGGGATCGGGCAGGAGGGGCACCTGGGCCGGCGCCCGGAAGGAGGGCAGGCCGTCGTCCAGGAGGTCCACGGCCATGTCCACGCCGTCCCCCACGTCCTCGCCGTCGGGCGCGCCGACCTGGATGCGCCGGCCCTCGAAGTGCAGCCATACGCGGAGCATGCCCAGGAAGGCCAGGTAGGCGGCCACCACGGCGAGGCCGTAGCGCCAGCCCAGGTGCACGAGGCCGAGGTGCATGAGCAGCCAGGAGGCGATGAAGCCGGAGAGGCAGGTCAGCGCAACCATCAGCGTCATCTGGATGCGCGGATAGTTGGCCTGGGAGAGCCAGGTCTTCAGGCCTTCGATGGTGCGCTCCCGGAGGGTTGCGCGTTGAAGGGCGTCCTGGACGGGATCGGGCTGGGGGCTCATGGGACTGCCTCCACGCTAGCAAAGGTTGCCGCTATCCTGGGCGACCCCTTCCCGGAGACCCCATGGACGACGCGCCGATGCCGGACGCCCGGCCCCGCCTGGACAGCCTGGACCTGCTGCGCGGCCTCGTGATGGTGATCATGCTCCTGGACCACGTGCGGGACTTCACCCACGCGGCGGCCTTCCAGTTCGACCCGCTGGACCTCGCGAAGACCACGCCGGCGATCTACGCCACCCGCTGGATCACCCACTTCTGCGCGCCGGTCTTCGTCTTCTTGGCGGGCACGGGGGCCTGGCTGCAGCAGGCCCGGGGCAAGACGCCCGCCGAACTGTCGCGCTTCCTGCTCAGCCGCGGCGCCTGGCTGGTCTTCCTGGAGTTCACCGCCGTGCGCTTCGGCGCCATGTTCCAGGCGGACTACCGCTTCCTGGGCTTCATGCAGGTGATCTGGGCCATCGGCATCTCGATGATCGTGCTGGCCGCCCTGGTGCGCCTGCCCTGGGCGGCGGTGCTGGCGATCGGCCTGGCGATGGTGCTGGGCCACAACGCCCTGGACGGGATCCGCGTCGCCGCGTGGAACGGACCCGGCAGTCCCGTGCCGAGCCTCGCGGCCAAGCTCTGGATGGTCGTCCACCAGGGCGGCGCCTTCCCCATCGCCGGCTGGCCCAGCCCGGTGATCGCGTTCTTCTACCCGCTGCTGCCCTGGATCGGCGTGATGGCGCTGGGCTACGGCTTCGGCAGGATCTACGGGATGGAGCCGGCGGAGCGCCGGGAGTGGCTGCTGCGCCTCGGCACGGCGATGGTGCTGGGCTTCCTGATCCTGCGCGCCAGCAACCTCTACGGCGACCCTAAGAAGTGGGAGGTGCAGAAGAACGGCCTGTTCACGGCCCTCTCCTTCCTGAACTGCCAGAAGTACCCGCCCAGCCTGCTCTACCTGCTCATGACCCTCGGCCCCGCGATGTTCGCCCTCGCCTGGTTCGAGCGCCCGGGCCGCGGCCCCCTGTCGAAGGCCTTCATCACCTTTGGCCGCGTGCCCCTCTTCTACTACCTGCTCCAGTGGCCCACCGCCCACGGTTTCGCGTGGATCCTCCACCGCCTCGCCGGCAAGCCCACCGAGTGGATGCGCGAGCCCCCCTTCGGCCCCACGCCCCCGAACGTCGGCTTCGACCTGTGGGTCGTGTATGCCGGGTGGATCCTCGGCGTGGCGCTGCTGTATCCGCTCTGCGCGTGGTTCGCGGGGGTGAAGGCGCGGCGGAAGGACTGGTGGTTGAGCTACCTCTAGGCCGTTGAGGGCCGCGGCCTCCGGAGCTTAGCGAGCCCCCAGGACAGCCCCGCGAGGGCCGCCGAGGGGATCCACACCCACAGGATCTCGCTGCGCAGGATGGCCAGCCCGCGCGGCGTGAAGAAGGCCCGCACCCGCAGCGGGCTCACCTCGAGGGGACGCACGGGAAAGAAGTAGCGATCGTTCCAGAACGGGATGAAGAAGCCGATGCCCAGGCCGCCGTCCGTGAGGGCGTCCAGCAGGCCGTGGGAGACGCCGGCCAGGAACAGGGCTATGAACAGCTTCGTGCTCGATGCCTTCCGAGCCTCCGCCCCGAAGCCAAGGCGAAGCATCAGCAGGGCGAGCAGGCCCGCGAAGAGGATCGAGTGGCTGAAGCCGCGGTGGCCCAGAGGATGCGCGTAGGGGATGCCGAGCCTGAAGGCCACCACGTCCAGGTCGGGGACGCAGGCGGCGAGGGGCGCGAGGAGAAACAGGCGCCGGGGCGAACCCGTCGCTGTGAAGGGTGCGGCGAGGGCGATACCGCTTACGGCGTGGGTGAAGAGGGAGGCCAAGGCGTAAGGTCTAGCGCCTTCCGGCCGGTTCCTGCAGATTCGCCAGGAACTCGTCGTTGCTCTTCGCCTTCCCGAGCCGGTCCAGCAGCAGCTCCATGCTCTCCACGGGCCCGCTGCTGCTGAGGATCTTGCGCAGCACCCAGATCTTGGCGAGCTTCGACGGCTCGATGAGGAGGTCCTCCTTCCGCGTGCCGGACTTCTGGATGTCCATGGCGGGGAAGATGCGCTTGTCGCTGAGCTTGCGGTCGAGGACGATCTCGCTGTTGCCGGTGCCCTTGAACTCCTCGAAGATCACGTCGTCCATGCGGCTGCCGGTCTCGATGAGCGCGGTGGCGATGATGGTGAGGCTGCCGCCGCCTTCGATGTTGCGGGCGGCGCCGAAGAAGCGCTTGGGCCGCTGCAGGGCATTGCTGTCCACGCCGCCGCTGAGGACTTTCCCGGAAGGCGGCACCACCGTGTTGTAGGCCCGGGCCAGGCGCGTGATGGAGTCCAGCAGGATCACCACGTCCTTCTTGTGCTCCACGAGCCGCTTGGCCTTCTCGATGACCATCTCCGCCACCTGCACGTGGCGCGTGGCGGGCTCGTCGAAGGTGGAGGAGATGACCTCCCCCTTCACGTTGCGCTCCATGTCGGTCACTTCCTCGGGCCGCTCGTCGATGAGCAGCACGATGAGGAAGACCTCCGGATGGTTCGCCGTGATGGAGTTGGCGATGTTCTGCAGCAGCACCGTCTTGCCCGTGCGGGGCGGCGCGACGATCAACGCCCGTTGCCCCTTGCCCAGCGGCGTCATCAGGTCCATCACCCGCGTGCTCAGCTCGCCCGCGTCCCGCTCCATCTTCAGGTGCGACTTCGGGTACAGCGGCACCAGGTTGTCGAAGTGGGCGCGCTCCTTGGCCAGCAGGGGGGGATCGAAATTCACCGCGTCCACCCGCAGCATGGCGAAGAACTTCTCGCCCTCCTTGGGCGGCCGGATCATCCCCGACAGCGTGTCGCCGGTGTGGAGGTTGAATTTCCGGATCTGGCTCGGCGAGACATAGATGTCGTCGGGCCCCGCCAGGTAGTTGTGCTCCGGCGCCCGCAGGAAGCCGAAGCCTTCCGGCAGCGCCTCCAGCACGCCCTCGGCGAAGAACATCCCCTCCTGCTCGGCCTGGGCCTGCAGGATGCGGAAGATCAGCTCCTGCTTGCGCATGGAGAGCGGGTTCTCGATGGCCAAGCCCTTCGCCACCTCGGCCAGCCGGCCGATGCTCTGCTCCTTCAGGTCCGAGAGGCTGAGGAGGGTGGGGGTGGAAGTGTCTTTGGCCATAGGCCGCCCGCGGGGGCTACGTCCTTGGGTTGGATCGTGGAGATCCCCCAGGGTACGCCAATCGGCAAGGCCCGGCTACGCCTGGACCTGCAAACCTTGACCGGCATCAACTTCATGGATGAATTCCAGCACCCGGGCCGTGAAGGCCTTCGGGTCCTCCACCGGGAAGGAGTGGCCGATGCCCGGCACGATCTCGAAGCGCGAGCCTGGCAGCAGCTTCGCCGTCTCCAGGCACTTCCAGGGGGGCGTGAGGAGGTCCTCGGCCCCGCAGAGCAGCAGCACCGGCGCCCGCACGGCCCCCAGTCGGTCCCGGATGTCCCAGCCCATCGTGCCGCGGATCTGGTGGAGGTTGCCGTGCATCGGCTTCCCTTCCCCCGTCACCACGTGGTGGTAGGCCCGCAGCACGCCGTGCCGCGCCTCCAGGAAGCGGTCCCCCCAGAGGAAGGGGGCCACCGCATCGAACTGCATCAGCGGCCCGCCCACCTCCAGGCAGCGCGCCCAGTGCTCCGCCTTGCGCGCCATGGCGAAGTCCATGCGCGGCACCGAGGACGTGAGCACCGCCCCCGGGAAGGCGTCCGGATGGGCCGTGAGCAGCTCCAGGCTCATGGCCGCGCCGTTGCTGAGGCCCACCAGCCAGGGCCGGTGGACCCCCAACGCCTGGAAGAGGTCCCAGGCGTCCGCGGCGAGCTGGGCCGTGGCATAGGGCCCCTCTTCCGGCGCGTCGCTCTTTCCCTGCCCCCGACTGTCGAACGTCAGCACCCGGAAGCGCGACGTCAGCCCCGGCAGCGCCCCCGCCCACATCGTGGTGTCCGACAGCAACCCGTTGAGCAGCACCAGCCAGGGCGTCTCCGGCGGACCCTGGACGCGGTAGTGCAGCCGCAGTCCCGAAGGGAGCGTGGCGAGGGTGGGCGGCGGGCGGAGGGACATGGGTCTGTTGTGAGGGTTGCGGCGCGGGATTGCAACCGGCAGGGGTGGCCTGTCCAGTCTGGGCCGGGGTCCTGCGGCCTAGGGCCTCGTTCGCGAGGCCGGCCCTGGCCGGTGTGTCCGCCTCGTCGTTGACGCTGACTGGGGTGTCGTGAAGGCCGTTGACCTTGCCGTTGACCTTGCCGTTGACCTTGACCTTGCCGTTGACCTTGACCTTCCAAAGGCATGCGTGGCTGCCTCCGCCCGCCCTTGGCGGAGGCAGACGCGCATGCGGCCAAGCGACAGCGCGGCAGGACCATGAACCAGGCCCCTCCCGGGCACGAATGCGCCGGTGGGCCGACCGTCAATAGCTTTCATGCATCTCCCGTCCCGCCCCCTTCATCCCGCCGATCAAAAGGATTCCTCCCCCACCTGCCGCGCTTCGCTTGGCGGCACCCTTCCCGGGCTCGCTCCGCGAAGGACGCGCGGAGCGAGCCCGGAAAGGGTGCTCTTTCCGCGACGCTCTCCCAGACTGATTGAGCCTCCGTTCCACGTCCCCGCTTGAGGTCTGGCCCGGACTATTCCCCCCGCAATTCGGACGGTTTCAGGTGCTGCACGAAGCGCCAGCCGTCGCCGGTCCACGCCACGATCGTGCAACCGGCCTTCTTCACGTCCACGCGCTTGCCGGTGAGGTGCGCGATGAGCAGGGACAGGAAGGGCTCGTGGCTGGTGACGGCGAGGCGGGCGTCGGCCCCGGCGGCGGCGGCGCGGTGGCGCAGCCAGGCTTCGGCCTCGGCGGGATCGCCCTCGGGCTGGAGCCCCTCCCAGGACACCATGGGGAAGACCTTGCCCGAGGCCTCCGCCGCGGCCTCGGCCAGGCAGTCCAGGGTCTCCACGGCGCGCCGGAAGGGGCTGGTGAAGCCGTGGTCCGGCACGAAGCCCAGGGCCACGAGCCCCTTCATGGCCGCACGGGTCTTGATCCACCCTTCCGCCGTGAGGGCGCGGCCCGCATCGGCCGTCCCGGGCCGCCAGTCCTCGGCGATGCCGTGCCGGATCAACAGGAGGGAGGCCACCTCAGTCCTTCTTCCAGCCGAAGAGGCCCGTGACCTTGCTGATCATCCGCTCCTCGGGAAGGCCCGCCTCGACCCGCCAGCGCTCGGCTTCGGCCTTGTTCACCGGGACGCCCGGCCCGCCGTCCTTGAAGAGGCGGTACAGGCGCGCCTTCGCCTCCTCGTTCCCGGAGTCCGCGGCCCGCTTGAGCCAGCGCAGGGCCTCCGGCCCGTCGGGCTTCAGCATCTGCCGGTGCAGCAGGAGGTCCGCCAGCTCCACCATCCCTTCGGTGTCCCCGCCCTCGGCGGATCGGCGCAGGCATTGGCCGGCGCGCCCCTCGTCCCGGGGAACGCCTCGCCCCTGGCGGTAGCGCTTGCCGAGGGAGGCCAGCGCGGCGGGGCTGCCCATCTCGGCGGCCTTCTGGAGCCAGGGCAGCGCCCCGGCCTCGTCCCCCTGCTTCTCCAGGATCAACCCGATGTGGGTCGCGGCTTCCGCGTCCCCGGCCTCGAAGGCGAGACGGAACCATTTCAGCGCCTCGGCGCGGTCCTCGAAGAGGTTCTCCGCCCCGGCGTAGAGTCGGGCCGTGGGCATGTAGGCCTCCACGCAGCCGGCCTCCGCCGCGCGGCGGAACCAGTCCCGGGCGATGAGCGGCTCGGCCCGGACGCCTTCCCCGCGGACCATGGCCCAGGCGCGCTCCACCATGGCCTCGGGATCGCCGAGCTCCGCCGCCTGGCGGAACAGGGCCGCCGCCTGCCCGGGGCTGGCGGGCACGCCGTCGCCGTCCCGGAAGGCCCGGGCCATCATCAGCATCGCTTTCGGATGCCCCTTCCAGGCCGCCTTCTGCAGCCATTCGGCGGCCAGGGCGCGATCCTCGGAGGTCGGGCTCCCCTCGCGGTAGTCCGCCGCCAGCTCCAGCATGGCTTCGGGCATGCCGAGATCCGCGGCCCTGGCCAGGGCGCGCCGGGCCTCGCCCGGATCCGCCCCGGGAATGGCCCCTTCGCGGATCCAACGGCCGAGGGCGTAGCAGGCCGCGGGCTCGTCCAGGGCCTGCGCCGCGCGCAGGATGCGGGCCGCCTCCGCCTTCCCGCCCTCCCCCGGGGGCGCCTCGGCATAGATGCGTGCCAGGGTCCGCAGGGCAAGGGGCACGTTCCCCGAGGCGGCCACGTGGAGCCATTGAAGGCCCTCGTCCCGGCGGTCCGCGGTCTTCACGAGCTGGGCCCCCAGGCTGGCCATGGCCTCCATGGAGCCCAGCGTGGCGGCCTTCCGGGTCCAGAGCAGGGCCTCCTGGGTGTCGTGCAGGCCCGCCTCGCCGCTGAGGTAGAGCTCCCCGAGCTGGTGCATGGCCCGGGCGTGGCCCTGGTCCGCGGCCTTGCGGAAGCAGCGGGTGGCGGAGGACGGATCCACCGCGAGTCCGTCGCCGAGCATGAACTTCAGCCCCCACTGGTAGAGGATTTCGGCGTCGGTGCCCTCCTCCAGCCAGGGCTGCGGCTGCGCCCGAGGCGAGGACGACTCGGAAAGCCGCGCCTGGAGCACCGTGGCCGCCGCGGGCTTCGGGGAGAGGAGGAGGGCCTCCGGCGTGCCCGGCCCCGCCGAGGACTCGCCGGGCGTCGCCGGGCCCGGATCCTGGCTCACCAGTTCCGGTGGCAGGACCAGGGGCGGATCCGGCGGCAGGGCGCGGGCCCCCTCCCGCAGGGCGGTGGAGAGGTCCGCCGCCGTCTGGAAACGCCGCTCCGGCTCCTTCTCCAGGGCGCGCCCGACCGTGGCCCGCAGCGGCTCGGGGACGCCCTCCAGGCCCGGATGCTCGGTGAGCACCTTCATGAGGATGAGGGCCGGCGTCTCCCCTTCGAAGGCGCGCCGGCCCGACAGGGCCTGGTAGAGCACCACGCCGACGGCCCAGAGGTCCGCCCGGGGGTCCGCCGCGCCGCCCTTGAGCACCTCGGGCGCCGTGTAGTAGGGCGTGCCCAGCACCGCGCCGGTCTGGGTCATGTGGCCGTCCATGCGGCTGCGCGCGATGCCGAAGTCCATGATCTTGGCCTGGGGCCCCCGGGGCGTCTGCAGCACGCGGATGTTCTGGGGCTTGATGTCCCGGTGGATGACCCCGCTCTGGTGGGCTTCGGAGAGGCCGTCCGCCACTTGGGCCAGCAGCTCCAGCACCGTGCGGGGCCCAAGGAGCCTGCGCTCCAGCAGCACGCTGAGGTCCACGCCGCGGAGGAACTCCATGGCGATGAAGAGGATCCCGTCCTGCTCCCCGAATTCGTAGACCGTCAGCAGGTTCGGGTGGCTGAAGCGCGCCGCCAGGCTGGCCTCCCGCAGGAAGCGCTGGCGCAGCTCCCCCTGCTCGCCCTCGGCCCCCATGGAGATGGTCTTGATGGCCACCTCCCGCCCCAGCACCGGATCGCGGCCCAGGAAGACCGTTCCCATGCCCCCCCGGCCGAGGGGCCTGAGCAATTCGAACTTGCCGATGTGGACGGTCATGGGGGAGAGGGACGGGAAGAGTCTAGCGGCCCTCATGGACCGGTCAGGGGTTTTCTGACCAGTCCATTAGGGTCGCTTGTGCCGCGGCGCAGTCCTGGCGGCAGATGTGCGTTTGTGCGGCAATACCAGGGGCTATGCTGGCCGTTCCGGAGATCCATATGCGCACGCTCCTTCGCTCCTTCTTCCTCGGCTTGGGGCTGGTCGTTCCCGCCCTGGTCCTCCCGGCGAAGCAGGCAGCGTCGAAGGCCGCTCCACCGGTCCCGACCTTCGGTGCGTCCAAACCCCTCCAGGCCGGCATGGAACTCGCAATCGGATACGGAAAGCTGCGGATGACCCAGGGATCCTACGCCACGATCATCCAGGAGGGCCGGGTCGTGGGAGCCTTCCTGCGCGGGTCCGGCAGCTTCACCTATGAATCCCAAGACATCGCCGAGATTCCGGCGGTGCGGACCACGGTCGGCAAGAACAGCTTCCCGAAGGTCACCCCCACCGGCCGCGGTCTGCGCATCGAAGTTCCCCTCGCCGAAGCCTGTCTCTGGCATGACGGCCTGCCAACGCCGTTCGTCGAAGGGAGCCCGGTCTCCACCGGCGAGGCCGAAGCCCTGACCGACTTCACGCAGTTCCAGGCGTCATTCCGGAGACGGGGCGGCTTCACCCTGCCGACCTATCTCCGGGAGCACCAGCTCAACGCCGCCGGTACGGCCTGGGCGCTCCTCGAGCTGCGGGGCCCTCAAGGCCCCTGGACGTACCTGCACGACCCTTCCTTCGCGCAGGAGGAAACCCTCAGCTGCGGCATGGAGAAGCTCACCCATGTCTCGGGCGAGGGCAAGGTATTCCTGGACCTCGTCCCCGTCTTCTCCAGGCCCCTGGGTTACGCCCGCAGCGGCCTTCCCCGTGCTGACTTCACCCTCACCCACGTCACCCTGGATCTCCAGGCCCCATCGAAGCGCCACCTGGATGTGAAAGTGGTGGAGACCTTTCAGATCCATCGCGCGGGCATGCGGGCCCTGCACCTGAACCTGCTGGAGCGCACCTACGACGTGGCCAGCGCCACCGGCGTGTTAGACCCGCACCCATATCAGATCCGTTCGGTGCGGGACGCGAATGGCACGGCATTGAAATTCCTCCGGGAGAGCAATTCGCTCCTGGTGGAGTTCCCCACCCCCCTGGAAATCGGCAAGCCTTGCGAAGTGCGGTTCGAGCTCGACGGGGACATCCTGCTCCAGCCCCAGGGCGACAACTACTGGCTCTTGAAGGACCACTGGTTCCCCGAGCCCCGTCTGCACGAGCGGGCCTTCACCGTGGCGGCCAGCCTGCGTTCCCGGAAGCCCTTCAAGCCCCTCCTCCCGGGCACGCAGCTCTCCTCGAAGGAGGAGGGCCAGGACGTGATCGTGCAAGCCCGCATCGACCGCCCTGTCCAGGGGTACTGGGCCCTAGCGGGCAACTACTCGATGATCCAGGACACGAGGAACGGGCAGACCATCCGGGTCGCAACCTACGGCCTCGAGGGGGCGAACGCCAAGCTTGTCTTGGACATCGGTTTCGACGCCATAAAGTTCTACGAAGGCTTCCTGGGGCCCTTCCCCTTCAAGGATTATCTCATCGCCCAGGTGCCCCAGCTGGGCTTCGGCATCGCCCCGCCTGCCCTGCAACTCATCACCAGTGAGGCCTTCCAGCCCTTTAGCGGCACCCTAAATCAG
Source organism: Holophagaceae bacterium (assembly GCA_039812765.1). Taxonomy (GTDB): domain Bacteria; phylum Acidobacteriota; class Holophagae; order Holophagales; family Holophagaceae; genus JADJVL01. Next base: position 15,086 of record JBDIBF010000025.1, on the reverse strand, counting down.
CTCTACAGCCAAGGTGTCAACCACCGCATCGCCCATGAGATCGCCCACCAGTATTGGCCGCACGTGGTGCACCTCCCCGATATAGATCAGGCCTGGCTGTCCGAGGCCTTCGCCGAGTATTCGTCGGCCCTCTTCATCCGGGCCAGCCGCGGCGAGGGGAAGTTCGAACAGATGGCCGCGGCCTGGCGCACCAACGCCGAACTGTCTGCGCCCATGGCCCCAATTGGCATGGCAAATCGGCTGGTCCACTGGTCCCGGGACGCGGAGAACGGCTTCTGGGCCCGCAACCGCCTCGTCTACGACAAGGGAGCCCTGATCCTCCATGGCATTCGCAAGGAGCTCGGGGATATCCCCTTCCTGAAGTACCTCAAGGCCCTGCAGCTGAACTTCACTGGACGGCAAATCTCCGTGGAACACGTCCAGGGTGTCCTGGATGCCATCTCTCGGAAGGACCACACAGTCTATTTCGAGGCCTACGTCATGGGGACGGGGTTGCCGCCAAAATGAGCCGCACAGGAGTCGGCGGTGTCCTAGCTCGAAACCATCAGGGCCGATGCCGAGCCCAGACGCAGATTGCCCCGACCGTTCCTGCCTCGCTCGCAGGGGAGGATTCCTCCTCGTAATCCCAGCATTCCCGTGGGACACTGGTGGTTTGGGCCAGATCCGGCAGGCGCGCCTTCGCGCCACTCCGCGGGACAGTCGCCCGTGGAGACAGCGTGACCGCCGAGACCTTCGCAGCCCTGGGCTGCAGCCAACCCTTTCTGGACGCCCTGGCCCGCCGGGGCTACACCACCCCGACGCCCGTGCAGGCCCAGGCCTTCGCGCCGGGCCTCGAAGGCCGCGACCTGCTGGTGCAGAGCCGCACGGGCTCGGGCAAGACCCTGGCCTTCGGCCTGCCCATCCTGCACCGCCTCGCCCCGGATCCCCATCCGCAGACGCTGATCCTCGCGCCCACCCGCGAGCTGGCCCAGCAGGTGGCCGAGGAGCTGAAGACGCTGCGGCCGGAACTGCCCCTGGCCATGCTGGTGGGCGGCATGAGCTACACGCCCCAGCTCCGGGCCCTGAAGTACGGCGCCCAGGTGGTGGTGGGCACGCCGGGCCGCGTCATGGACCACCTGGAGAAGGAGACCCTCGACCTCTCGAAAGTCTCGATGATCGTCCTCGACGAGTGCGACGAAATGCTCAACATGGGCTTCATCGACGACGTGAAGACCATCCTGGGGAAGGTGCCGCCCGGCCCCCAGACCTACCTGTTCAGCGCCACCCTGCCCGGCCCCATCGCCGCCCTGGCGAAGCAGTTCCTGAAGGACCCCTTCCGGATCCAGCTCGCGGAGGCCGGCGCCTCGGCCAGCCACGCCGACATCCGCCACACGCCCTGCCTCATCGCCGAGCCCTTCCAGACGAAGGCGCTCACGAACTTCCTCCTCCACGACGATCCCTCCGCCGCCCTCGTCTTCACGAAGACCAAGATCCAGACGGAGGAAGTCTGCGAGGCTCTGCGGGAGGCCGGGCTCGCCGCCGAATTCCTCCACGGCGACCTGGCCCAGGGCACCCGGAACCGCATTCTCACGGCCTTCAAGGAGGGCAAGCTGCACATCCTGGTGGCCACCGACGTGGCGGCGCGGGGCCTGGACATCTCGGGCCTTCCCCTCGTCGTCCACCTGGGCATCCCGACCCAGATGGAGAGCTACGTCCACCGCAGCGGCCGCACCGGCCGCGCCGGCGCCAAGGGCACCAGCCTCGCCCTGGTGAACTTCAAGGAGAGCCGCATCCTCCTGGCCTGGTCCCGCCGGGGCGGGCTGAACCTGGAGTGGCGCGGCGTGCCCAGCATCGAGGACATCCGGAAGGCCAAGCACAGCCGCTTCCTCGAGGGGCTGGGCACGCCGGAGGCGGAGCAGCACCGAAGCGAGGCGAAGGCCCTGCTCGAAGGCCGCGACCCCGAGGCCCTGGTGGCGGCCCTGCTGGCGAAGCTCGAAGGCGATGCCTCCCTGGGCTTCGACATCCCCGAGCCCCCCAAGCGCGAGTTCCGATCCGAGGGACGGCCAGCGCGGGAGGAGCGCGGCCCCTGGAAGCCGGGGACGAAGCCCGCCTTCAAGGAGCGCCCCGAACGCCCTTTCAAGCCCCGGACGGAACGGTCCGGCGAGAAGGCCTGGGAGCGCCCCGGCGACCGGAAGCCCGAGCGCCCCGAGCGCTTCGAGGACCGCGCCCACGGCCCGCGCAAGGGCCTGAGCCCCTACCGGACGAGCGAGGGCCACGTGCCCTCCGACCGCCGGACGGGCAAGCCCGTGGAGACGGGGAGCGGCAAGCCCGGACCGAGGGCGACCGGCAAGCCCTTCTTCAAAAAGAAGCCTGGCAGCTGAGTGGCTTCGCGAAGCGTTCCTGTTCCACCCGAGGGAAGGGAACGAACCCCCGATCCATCACAACCAAGGGTTTGACCTTCCAAGAGCATTCCGATGCGCTAGCGCCGCGGAACGGAAGCATTCAAGCCGCCCCAGGAACCACAACCCAAGGGGTTGATCTTCCAGGAGCCCTTCGATCCGCGAGCGCCGCGCCCTTCGGCGCTCGCGGATCGAAGGGCCAGAGCGCGCAGCGCTCGGTGGGAGGACCCGCCGGGCACGGCCATCACGGGCCGAAGGCCGTGCAGGGCGATTGTTCGCAGCGGGAGCTTGATTCCCTGGTCAGGCGAGGAACTGCTCGTCCGGCCTTCGGCCCGTGACGGCCATGCACGGCTGCTTGGGCCACCGAGCGCTGCGCGCTCTGGCACCCTTCCGGCTCCGCGTCCGCACACCCCGCGGACGCGAATCCGGAAGGGTGCTCCTCTAAAACCCCATCGGTCGGCCTTGTTCCGACCCGCCGACGGGCGTCGACCTCGTACGGGATGGAAGGAACGCCCTACATCACCGTCAACGCCACCACCGTCCTGCCCGAACTGCTGAACCCCATCCCGCTGCCGCTGCTCTCCTTCGTGGTGCACTCGGCCACGAGGCGCCCGCCCACCCTGCGGTAGGTGCAGTGCTCCTTCGCGGCGCCGCCGAAGGAAATGAGGAACTTGCTCCCCTTGAATTCCAGGCTCTCCTCCGTAGCGAGGGGCGTGCCGTCGGCATCGACCCAGACCTTCAGGCGCTGGTCGTACTTCTTCATCATGTCCTTCGCCTCGGCGTCGAGGACGGGCTCGAGCTGGAGCAGGAGCAGCCGCGCGGGCCGCCCGCCGAAGGCCTCCTGCCGCTCCTCGAGCACCCTGGCGTTGCCCAGCTTCACCAGGAGGCCCGGGGAGGCCCCCAGCATCTCCGCGGCCTCCTCGGCGTTCAGGGCCCGAAGGCTGTCCAGGTTCGGCGTCGCGGCCTCGGGGTCGGCCTTCTGGCGCCGGGTCTCCTGCCGGGCGGCCTCCAGCTGCTCCGCCGACCAGCCCAGGCGCAGGCCCACGGGGCCGTCCTCCAGCATCACGGAGCCCCTGCTCTGCTTCGTCTTCGCCTTCTTCCCCCCGCCGTTCTGGGTGAGCTTCGCGATCTCCGCCCGGGCCTTGATGGGTTCCCGGCCCTGGAGCCGCTGCAGGGCGGCGCGGAGGTCCGACAGGGCGTCCGCCCGCAGGGCGGCGGCGGCCAGGAGGCAGAGGAGGGTCGCGCGCATGGGATTCCTTCCAGGGGAGCTACGGCCTCCCGTGCGCCGGGTTGAGCGGGGGTTCCCCCGATCGCCCGGTTCCGCGCTGCGCGGTCCGCCGGCCAGCTAGGTGTGGATCTGCGAGACCCGCTGCACGAGGCTGGCCTCGTCGGCGCTCCCGGCGCAGGCGTCGCACAGCCCGAAGATCTGCAGGCTGTGGTGGAGGGCCTTGAACCGGTGGTCCTCGCAGATGGCGTCCTGGAGGGCCTCCAGGTCGGCGCGGAAGAACTCGATGACCTTCTGGCAGTTCAGGCAGATCAGGTGGTCGTGGTGCTCGTCGCCGCGCACGGCCTCGTAGTGGGCGTGCTGGTCCCCCAGGGACTGCTTGCGCACGAGCCCGCACTGTACGAGCAGGTCGAGGGTCCGGTACACCGTGGCCCGGGAGATGTCGCCGCCCTTCTTCCGGAGGGCCATGTGCAGGGAATCGGCATCGAAGTGGTGGTCGGTCTGGAAGACCGCCTGGACGAGGGCCTTGCGTTCCCCGGTGTACTTGAGACCGCGACCGCGTAAGAACGTCTCGAAGCGCGCCTGCTCTTCGGCGAAGGGCGTTTTCCGGCCGGCGGTTCGGGAAGGCATGGGCGTCTCCGCCGTCCATCTTACGCAGAGTGAAAGATTTCCTGGCAGGGCCCGAATCCCGTTATAAAATCACAATCCCCCCCTTCATAGTGGAGTTGACCCATGGCACTCGTGATCATCCAGGCCCCCGCGCTGTCCGCCGCCGCGAAGAAGCGCATCGGCGACCAGGTGATCACGGCCCTCCACAACGAGGACGTCCACGCCAGCTCGGTGGTGGTGCTCTTCCGGGCCGAGGACAGCGACGTCTACCTGGACGGCGGCCTGCTCTTCGAGTCCAGCGCCAAGGGGGCCCCGGCTTCGGCCGCCGCCCCCGCGGCCCCGGCCGCGGCCCCGACCCACGCCCCCGCCCCCTCGAAGGCCTCCGGCCCCGACTTCAAGACCAAGGCCCGGCGCAGCAAGGCCGAACTCTCCGACCTGAAGGCCCAGCTCGTCAAGAAGCTCCAGCTCGAAGGCGCTCTCAGCAGCTTCCAGGCCCAGGAGGCCCTCGGCCTCAAGGACTGCGACTGGGCCCCCGCCACCCTGCGCCGATTCTTCAGCGAACTGGAGACCGAGGGGGCCGTGACCAAGCAGGGGCAGAAGCGGGGCACGCGGTATGTGTGGGTGGGCGTGGCCCACATGCCGGCCGCCCCGGCCCTGCCGAAGCTGGTGAAGAAGCAGGAGAGCGAGGGCTGAAGAGGCTCGAGGAACACCGCCCGGACGCAACCTCCGGGCGGGTCCCGGCTGCGCCGCGCTCCCGCGCGCTCCGCCACCCGCCCGCGGAGGCTGGGGTGGGTGTCGCCCACATGCCGGCCGCCCCGGCCCTGCCGAAGCTGGTGAAGAAGCAGGAGAGCAGCGAGTAGCCCTCAGCCCGGCGAGGCGGCGATCGCCCGTTCCGCCATCCGCCCCAGGTCCCCGCCGCCCTGGCTATTGGCGAGGCTCTTCGCCAGGGCCAGGAGCATGGCCTCCTGGGCGTGGGGCGGCAGCAGGGGCGCGAGGTCCGCGCAGGCCGCCACGGCCAGCGTCTGGTGGGCATGGTTCAGGGCGGGGTCGTTCTGGGCCGCCGCCGCCGCGAGGTCCCGGAGCACGGCCTCCGGGCCCAGGGCGCGGAAGCCCTCCCGCGCGAGGTGCATGGCCTGGGGCGGTTCGGCGTCGAGCACCGCGTCCAGGAGCGTGGCCGCGGCGGCCGGGACCTTTGGCGCCACCCGGCCCTCCGCCTCGTCGGTGGGGAAGAGGTTCACCAGGGCCGCCGCCTGGGCCCAGGGGGACGGATGGCCCAGCCCCGCGTGCCGCATCGCCAGCGTGGCGAGGTAGACAAAGGTCCAGCCGGTCTTCCCCTCGAGGTCCCGCCGGGCGTCCAGCTGCTTCTCGCTGGCGGCCAGCGCCAGCATGGCCAGCAGGTCCCCGCCGCGCTCGCCGTCCCTCACCCGCGCGGCGATCCGGTCCAGCAGCTCCACCAGTCCCAGGTCGCAGACCTCCCGGGCCCCGGCGGCGTGGTGCGCCGCGTCCCGGACCGCGCTGCCGAAGGGCACCCGGGGCGGAGGCTCGCCCAGGCGCCTCGCGGCCCGCTGGTGCCAGAAGGTGTCCGCCGGCGTGGCGGCGAGCCAGGCCGAGATGCCCAGCAGGCGGCGGCCGGTGGCCTTCGGCGATCCGAGGAGGAGGAACAGGTCCTCGAGCTGATGGGCCATCACCGCCTTGTGGCCCACGTTGGCCATGTCGAAGGCCACCAGGTCCCCCAGGCGGCGGAAGTCCTCCGGGGAGGGCTCCGGCGTGCCCGAGGCCTCGCCCCAGGCCAGGGAAGGGCGGCCCGAGCGGATGGCGAGCTGGAGATTGCCCCAGTGGCCGCTTCCCTTGCCGACCGAGGCGAGCCCGCCCCGGCCCGGGCGGCGGCCTTCGTGGGCCAGCATGTGGAGCTGGACGGCCAGGAGGCGCAGGAAGGCCGGCGGCTCCAGCAGGGGCCGCAGGCGGCAGGCCGCGCGCAGGCCCAGCAGGCCGTGGGGCACGTGGGGCAGGTAGGCCTCCCAGTCGATGCGGGGCACGAGGGTCTTGACCGCTTCGCGCAGGGCGTCCCTGAGGCCTTCCTCGCCGCGCGCGGCGGCGGCCGCGAAAGCTCCGAAGAAGCCGGGCGTGGGGGCCTCCAGCTCCCGGGACCAGTGCTGCAGGGGTGCTTCAGGGGTCGTCAATGCCGAAGGCCTCCAGCACCATCTTGCCCCAGTGGTGCCGGAAGGCCCGGGTCCAGACCGGCCCGCCCTCGGCGATGCCCGCCTCGGCGAGGCGCGCGGCGAGTTCGAGCCTCAACCCGTCGCCGCCGCTGCCGAGGTGCGTGGCCGCCTGTTCCAGGAAGGCCTGCCGCGCCGCTTGCACCGCGTCGAAATGGTCCAGATAGGCGGGGCTGTCGGGGGCCGGCGCGAGGGCCTTGAGGCGCTGCCAGTCGGCGTGCAGGGCCACCAGACGCGGATCCCGCGCCAGGCGGGGGTCCAGTCTCGCCGCCGCCGGCGCGGGCCCGTCCTCTGCGCTGCGGGCCAAGGCCAGCCGCAGCCGGGCGGCCTTCGCGACGTCCTTCTCGAGGTGCGAAAGCGCGACGTAGGCGCGCGGCCGGGCGCGCTTGGCCCGGCGGGCGAAGAAGGCGTCCATGGCCGCCACCACCGCCTCCGCCGGGATGCCCGCGGCCTCCCAGGCCGTCACCTGCTCGAAGTCCTCCCGGCTCAGGAAGGCGCTCCGCCCGTGAAGGTGGAAGGCCCACTCCCCCTCGATCCAGTCCAGCTCCTCCCGGGTGTAGGCCATCCCCTCACTCCGCCGGCAGCAGCTTCGACCCGTCCTTCAGGAGGATGGCGCCGCCCTCCATCCCGGCGATCTCGTCGGGGGCGAGGGCGGTGCGGGCGAAGCCCACCAGGCGCCAGGCGGCCGCGGGCTCCCGGGCCCCGGAAGGCGCGGCGTAGGCCTCGATGCGGTAGACGCTCCCCTCCCGCCCCCTCACCAGGAAGAAGCGGCCGGAGGGTCCCGCGCCCGCCCACTCCGCCGCCGCCGGGACGCCCGCGGGCCTCGCCGGCACCCGGGGACCGCGCATGCGCAGCCCCAGAGCCCCCGCCAGGACGGCCACCGCCCCGAGCCCCGCGAGCATCCCTGCCCTGTTCACGTCCCCGGCCTCCCGCGCCATGGTACCGGGCTACACTGTCTGCCCGGAGTGCCATGGTGCTGCTGCGCGAACAGATCCGCTACAAGAGCCGCAAGGAGATCGAGAAGATGCGGCTGGCGGCTCGCCTGGCCGCCAACGCCCTGCGGGTGGCCGCCCGCGCGGCCAAGCCCGGCGTGAGCCTGCTGGAGCTGGACAAGGTGGCCGAGACCTTCATCCGCAAGCACGGGGCCGTGCCGAACTTCAAGGGCTACCACGGGTTCCCGGGCACGCTCTGCACCTCGGTGAACGACCGCGTGGTGCACGGGATCCCGACGAACTACATCCTCCAGGAAGGCGACATCATCTCCATCGACTGCGGCTGCAAGCTGGACGGCTTCCACGGCGACACCTGCCTCACCGTGGGCGTCGGGCGGATCAGCGAGGAGGCCGAGCGCCTGCTGCAGACCGCCCAGCTCGCCATGTTCCTGGGCATCGAGCACTGCCGCCCCGGCAACCGCCTCGGCGACATGGCCACCGCCGTGCAGCGCTTCGCCGAGGAGCGCGGCTACGGCATCGTCCGCGACTACATCGGCCACGGCATCGGCCGCGAGCTCCACGAGGATCCCCAGGTGGTCTACGCGGACCAGAAGCCCGGCACCGGCTTTCGCATGGAGCCGGGCATGACCATCACCATCGAGCCCATCCTCACCACCGGCTCCCACCGCTGCCTGGTGGAGGCCGACGGCTGGACCGTGCGCACCCGGGACGGCGGCCTCAGCGCCCAGTTCGAGCACGACGTGGCCATCACCAAGGACGGCCCGGACATCCTGTCCCTGCCCGATCCGGAGTACGAGCTGGAGGACGGGCTCTAGCGCCCTCCGCATCCCCAGGAGCTTCCATGCGTGCACCGCGCCCCCTCGCCCTCGCCGCCGCCGCGGTCCTGCTCCTGGGCTGCGACGCCAAGGGCGTGAAGGAGACCCGGGCCGCCTCCGCCCTTGCCGTCCGCGAGCTGCAGAGCCTGGTGGACGATGGCATCGAGAAGGCCATCAAGGAGCGCGAGGCCGCCCGCAGCGAGGAGGCCCCGGACTTCAGCGCCGTCGCGGCCGCCGCCATCCAGCGCTTCCAGGCGCTCCCGGAGGCCCGGGCGATGATGAACCCCTACGATCCCGCCAAGCCCGCCTTCGTCGCCAAGGCCGAGGGGCGCGAGCCGGGCACCGTCTACCTGGACGCGGCCGGCGCCGCCTCCGGCGCCATCCAGGTCACGGCGGTCTACAAGGACGGCGCGGCGGTGAAGAAGGACCACGCCTCGGTGAAGGTGAATGTCGCCGCCCGGCCCCCGAAGCTCGACGTGGACTCCGGCGGCCCGCCGGTGGCCCCGCGGTTCTGAGCCCGTGGCCGGCCGTAGCCTGAAGGTCGAGGCCCCGGCGAAGCTCAACCGCTTCCTCGCGGTGCTGGGCCGGCGGGCGGACGGCTACCACGACCTCGAGCTGGTCACGACGGTGCTGGAGGGCGTGCCCTCCCTCACGGACACCCTGGAAGGCGAACCCGCGGAAGCCTTCGGCCTCAGCCTCCACGGCCCCGCGGCCGAGGGGCTCGAGGCCGGCGAGGGCAACCTCGTGGTCCGGGCCTGGCGCCTGCTGGAGGAGGCGGCCGGCCGACCCCTTCCGGCCCGCCTTTCCCTGGAGAAGCGCATCCCCCACGGCGGCGGCCTCGGCGGCGGCAGCAGCGACGCCGCGGCGGCCCTGAAGCTGGGGGAGGCTCTCTTCGGTCTCGGCCTGGGCATGGAACGGCTCCTGGCCCTGGGGGCCCGCCTGGGCTCCGACGTGCCGCTGTTCCTGCTGGGCGGGACCATCCTGGGCCTGGGCCGCGGGGAGCGCGTCTTCCCCCTCCGGCCCATCCCCCTCGAGCCCCTGCTGATCGTGCATCCCGGCCTCCACGTCTCCACCCCGGCGGTCTACCGGGCCCTGGGCGAAGTGGGCTACCCCTTCCCTCAGGAGCTGCCTGGGCTCGGGGAAGGCGCGGCGCCACCCTGGCGGAACGACCTCACGGGCGCGGCCCTCTGGGTCTGTCCGCCCCTCGGGGAGGCGCGGGACGCGCTGCGGGCCTCCGGCGGCGAGCCCCTCCTCTGCGGCTCCGGCGCCTGCTGGGCGGCGCGCTACGCCACGGCGGAGGATCGGGACCGGGCCACTGGCGAACTCCGCGCGGCGCACCCATCCTGGGGCATCCACACCGTGGGGTGACCCGTGAACGCCTTCCTCGCCATGCTCCTCGCGGTGGAGATCCCCGTCTTCTTCCTCTTCGCCGTCTCGGTCCTCTTCCTGGGCCGCAGGGCCCCCAGCGCCTGGCTGCCGAAGTTCATGGCCCTGGAGTTCCCGGTCCTGGCCGCCGGCGGGCTGGGCCTGCCCCTCTACGCCCTCTGGGCGGTGCTCCGGGCCTGAGGCTCGGCAACCTCCGGGCCCTGCCGCTACCCTGAAGGATTGGAGCGGCGGATGGCGGACACGAAGCGGGTTCGGATGGCGATCTTCCTGACGGTCTTCATCGACCTGCTGGGCTTCGGCATCGTCATCCCCCTCCTGCCCCTCTACGCCAAGGCCATCGCCGAGCACCCGAGCCCCTGGATGGATCGGGCCAACGCCCTGCTGCACCTCCAGACCCCCGGCGCCTTCTGGGCCGGCGTGACCTTCGTGAGCTTTTCCGTCATGCAGTTCGTGGCGACGCCCCTCCTGGGCCGGCTCTCGGACCTCGTGGGCCGCAGGCCCGTGCTCTGGCTCTCACTGCTGGGCAGCGCCCTGGGCTACCTCGTGCTGGCGCTGACCTCCCGCTTCGAGTGGGTGCTGGCGGCCCGCCTCCTCGACGGGATCACCGGCGGCAACATCTCGGTGGCCCAGGCGGCCATGGCGGACGTCAGCGCGCCGGAGGAGCGCAGCAAGGCGCTGGGCATGATCGGCGCCGCTTTCGGCCTGGGCTTCGTGCTGGGGCCGGCCCTCGCGGGGCTGCTGAGCGGCTCGGCCTTCGGCCACCGGCTCCTCGAGACCCACGGCTGGCACCTGCCCTTCTTCGTGGCCGCCGGCCTCAGCCTCCTGGCCTCCCTCCTGGTGCTGGCCTGGATGCCGGAGACCCTCACCCCGGAGCTCAAGGCCAAGGCCAAGTCGAAGGAGCGCGGGGGCCACGCCCTCGCCCGGGCCCTGGAACGCCCCGGCATGCCGCACATCCTGGGCATCGCGCTGCTCGCCATGTCCGGCTTCGCGATGATGGAGGGCACCTTCAGCCTCATGGCCAACGCCCGCTTCGCCTTCGGCCAGCGGGAGGTGGGCTGGCTCTTCGCCTTCATCGGCATCCTCATCACCCTCTACCAGGGCGGCCTGGTGCGGGTGGTCTCCAAGCGCGTCCCCGAGCGCGCCGCCATGGCCTTCGGCCTCGCCGCCATGGGCGCGGCCCTCTACGCCCTGCCCCTGGCACCCTGGGCCTGGCCCTTCCTCCTGGTGATGGTCCCCATGGCCTGGGGCTCGGGCATGAACGCCACCGCCACCTACGCCCTGGCCAGCCGCCTCACGCCCGCGGAGGAGCAGGGGGGCGTCTTCGGCGTGATGAACGCCATGCAGGGCCTCGGGCGCATCATCGGCCCCTTCGTCGGCACCTTCGTGTTCGCCCGCCTCGGCTTCCGCGCCCCCTACCTCGTGGCCTCCGCCTGCATGGCCCTGGCGCTGGTGCTGGCCCTGGCCCTGCCCCGCCGGCCCCGGACCGCCTGAGGGCCAACCTTCCGGGAGGCGCGCGGGTCCAATCCCCTTTCCGGAGCCCCCATGCTTGCGACCCTGGCCCTCCTCGCCGCCATCGCCCTGATCCAGGAACCCCCGCAGCCTCCGCCCCCGGCGCCCGGACAGGTGCCGGCGGCCGCCGCCCAGCCGCGGCCCCGGCGCGATCCCCTTCAACGCTTCGAGGGCCTGGACCTCACCCAGGACCAGAAGGACCGGCTGCGGGCGGTGTTCGCCCAGGGACGCCAGGACCGCCGCGCGCGCCGGAAGGCGGTGATGGGCATCCTCACCCCGGAACAGCGCCGGAAGCTGCGGGCGGACCGGAAGGCCCCAGGCGCCCCCCGGCCGCAGTAGGGCTATCCGCTTCCCCACCGGACGGCCGGGAAGCGGGGAGAGGAGGACGGCCATGCCCAGGAGGCGGCCCGCACTGAACGTGATCCACCTGGAGGTGGCCGCCTTCCTGGCGATCATCGGCGTCTCCTGGGGCGACGAGCTGTTCCACCTCTCCCGCTCCGTCTTCGGCGGCGGAGCCTCCTCCAACTGGCAGGAGGCGGCCTTCGAGACCCTGGTCACCGTGGCCGTGGCGATTCCGACGATCCTCCTCACGCGGCGCTTCCTGGACCGCCTCCACCACCTGGAGGCGTTCCTGCGGATCTGCGCCTGGTGCCACAGGATCGGCGAGAAGGATCGGTGGGTCTCCCTCGAGGCCTTCTTCGAGGGCAGGTTCGACACCCGGACCACCCACGGCATCTGCCCGGAATGCGCTGAAAAGTTGCGCCGCGAGGCCTGAGGGCCGCGGCCAGGGCCTGGCCGGCTTCCCCGGCCGTCCAGGCCTTAGGATGGGAGGCGGGAGCCCCCATGATCCACCTCGACGGCCAAAGCCTCACCGCCCCGGACCTCGCCCGCATCGCGGATGGCGAGGGAGTCGGCCTCGACGAAGGTGCCCTGGCCAGGGTGGCCGAGAACCGCACCGTCATCGACCGCATCCTCGAGGAGGGCCGCACGGTCTACGGCGTCAACACCGGCTTCGGACAGTTCGCCACGGTGGTGATCCCCCCCGACCAGCTGCGCCGGCTCCAGCTCAACCTGGTGCGCAGCCACGCCGCGGGCGTGGGCGAGCCCCTGCCCCGGCCCCAGACCCGGGCCCTCATGGCGGCGCGGATCAACTGCCTGCTCAAGGGCTTCTCGGGCATCCGCCCCGAACCCATCCGCCTCCTGGCGGAATGCCTCAATCGGGACGTCCTCCCGGTGGTGCCGAGCCAGGGCAGCGTGGGTGCCAGCGGGGACCTCGCCCCCCTGGCCCACGTGGCCCTGCTGCTGGTGGGGGAGGGCGAGGCCTGGTCCGACGCCGGCCCGATCCCGGGCGGCGCGGCCCTGGAGGCCTCGGGCCTGGCGCCCCTGGTGCTGGAAGCCAAGGAAGGACTCGCCCTCATCAACGGCACCCAGCTCATCACCGCCCTGGGCTGCCTGGCGGTGGCGGAGCTGCGCCGGCTGGTGCCCCTGGCGGAGGAGGTCGCCGCCCTGAGCCTGGAGGCCCTGCGGGGCAGCCGCGCGGCCTTCGACCCGCGCATCCACGCCGCCCGGCCCCATCCGGGCCAGCTCGCCTCGGCCGCCCGCATGCGGGACCTCCTGGGCGACACGAGCGCGATCGCCGACTCCCACCGGGACTGCCATCGCGTGCAGGACGCCTACAGCCTGCGCTGCATCCCCCAGGTCCACGGCGTGGCCCGGGACGCCCTGGAGTTTGCGGGCGGCATCCTCGAGCGGGAGCTCAACAGCGCCACCGACAACCCCATGGTCTTCACGGAGACGCACGAGTCCCGCTCCGGCGGCAACTTCCACGGCCAGTACCCGGCCTTCGCCTGCGACGTGCTGGCCATCGCCTGCGCGGATCTCGCCAGCATCTCCGAGCGGCGCCAGGAACGCCTGGTGAACCCGGCCTACTCGGACCTGCCCGCCTTCCTCACCGCCCACGGCGGCCTCGAATCGGGCTTCATGATGGCCCACGTCACCAGCGCCGCCCTGGTCTCCGAGCTGAAGGGCCTGGCCCAGCCCGCCTCGGTGGACTCCATCCCCACCTCGGCGGGCAAGGAGGACCACGTGAGCATGGGCCCCATCGCCGCGCGGAAGCTCCTGCGGGCCGTGGAGGGGCTGGAGCGCGTGCTCGCCCTGGAGGCGCGCATGGCCCTGGAGGGCGTCCGCCTGGTCGGCCTCGCGCCGGCGGAGGGCCTCGCTCCCCTGGTGGCCCGGCTTTCCGCCGCCTGCCCGCCCTGGCGGGACCGGCCGATGGCGCCGGAGATCGAGGCCTGCCGACGGGCCCTGCGCGGGGCCTGAGGGCCTCGCGCCGTTCGTCCACCCGATCCCGCAGCCCGGGGGGGTGGCCGGGGCGCAAGTCCGGCGGGCTTCGGGTTTCATGGAACGCCGTCCTAGAATGGACCCGCGGATCCCCCGCCCCACATCACCCGACCCCATGACCCCCTGGCGCCAAGCCTGCGAAGCGGCCCTCCGCGACTTCACGGACGCGGACGCGATCCGCTTCTGGGGGATCTCCCACGAGGTGGACGGCGGCGAGCGGCCCATCTTCAACTACCGCTTCGAGCACACCTTCGCCGTGGTGAAACTCGCCCGGTGGCTCAGCCCGCGGGTCGGCGCGGACCTGGACACGGTGGAATGCGCGGCCTGGCTCCACGACGTGCGCAAGCGGCTGAAGGACCCGAGATCCCGGGACACCCACGCCCAAGACGCGTCCGCGGACCTGGAGGCCATCCTGACGGGGACGGACTTCCCCATCGCGAAGCTCCCGGCGGTGCGCCACGCCATCATGCACCACGTGGGGCTGAAGCTCGCGAAGCGCCTCGAGCCCCTGGAGACGGCCTGCCTCTGGGACTGCGACAAGCTGAGCAAGCTCGGGGCCGCGAGCCTCATCCACTTCGGCTGCATCAGCGGCGCCTTCCAGCCCATCACCACCGAGGAGATCCTGCGCCGGGGCGAAGCCTGGCTGGAACTCTGCGAGGGCATCGTCGCCAGCTTCAACACGGAGCCCGCGCGGGCCGAGGGGGTCCGGCGGCTGGACTTCCTGCGGCGGCACTACGCCCAGCTCCGCCGCGAGTGGGTCGAGCCCGTGGAGGCCTGTCCGCCGTGAGCACCCAGCACTCCATCGCGGAGGTCCTGCACCGCGCCCTGAAGTTCCTCCAGGTCTACGGCCCGGAGGATCCCAAGGCGCAGGTGGTCCTCAAGGGGGTCAAGCAGATCCTCGACGAGCAGCTCCAGTTCAGCGACCGCCTGGAGATCGACGCCAGCCTCGGCCGATTCCGTCTGCTGCTCAACGGCCAGCCCCTGGAGGGGCCGCTGCCGTCGGTGAAGGCCCTGGCCCAGTCCCTCACCGAGCGGGGCATCCTGCGCCTCGCCTTCCGTCCCGGGCTTCAGACCGACGAGCTGAAGCTCCTCTTCTTCATCCTCCAGCTCCGGCCCCAGCGCCTGAAGGAGCTGGGCGGGGCGGGCACCTTCCAGGCGGAGCTGGGACGCATCGAGCTGGTGGAGGGGACGCCGGACGCGCCGACGGTGAAGCTGCCCACAGGACCGCTGCCGGGGCTCGACGAGCTGCAGCCCGCCTCCGAGGTCCTCGGTCTGGCCGAGGCGCCGCCGCCGAAGCCCAAGGCCACCCAGCCCCTCGGCGACCTGGCGCGGCTGCTGGGCCAGCCGAAGCCCCCCGCGCCGGCTCCCGCCGCCGAAGCCCCGGTCCCGGACCCCGCCTCCGCCGACGGGCCCCGCCAGCCCATCAAGGTCCGCATCGCCGCCCCCGTGCCGGACGAGACCGTCTACCTGCCGCCCCCGGATCCGGGCGCCCCTGCCGCCGCCGCTCCGGCGCCCTCCCTCGCGCCGCCCCCGCGGCCCGCCGCGCCTCCCGACATCCCGCTCACCATGCCCATGGCCGCACCGGTGCCCCTGGAGGAGGAGCCCCTCCTGCCGATGTCGGACCTGGCGCTGCCGGAGCCTGCGAAGCCGGAGCC
>JBDIBF010000024.1:0-37954 GCA_039812765.1 Holophagaceae bacterium | reverse complement strand
CCGGCTGCTGCGGCGCCGACGAGCTGCTGCCGCCGCACGCCACCATCACCAGCGCGAGCGCCGAAAGGGAGCCGATCCCGGCTGCGGTGCGGAGAATCTGACGGTTCATGGGGCCTCCTGGCACACCAAGGACCGGGGTGCTGCCCCGGCGGGTGAGAAATGGGTTGAAGGGAATCATCGCAAAAGGTTCCCGCCACGACAAATAAATATCGCCTCGCGCGGGAATGGCAATCTCTATACCAATATCGTCATGCGGCGCCGGCCCCCAGGGGTTGATGAAGTTACATTGTTATATTAATGATTTAGGGTCGATTAAAAGGGTGCACTTAAAGGCTTGATCAATTTGTCGGGGTTCCGGGAGGTGTCAGCCCAGCACCCCTCGGCCGTGCTTGATCCGCGCCTCGAGGGTCGAGGTGCTGTGTCCAGGCAGGAAGGGAAGCAGGACCAGGCGCCCTCCCCCGGTCTCGACGACTTCCCGTCCCACGACGTCCTCGGGCCGGTAGTCCCCTCCCTTCACGAGGACGTCGGGGCGCAAGGCCGTGATGAGGTCGAGGGGTGTGTCCTCAGGGAACAGGACCACGGCGTCCACGCTGCGGAGGCCGAGGAGGATCCGTGCCCGCGACCACTGGTCCTGCAGGGGGCGGGACGGCCCTTTCAGGCGCGCCACGGATGCGTCGCTGTTCAGTCCGACCACCAGCAGGTCCCCCAGTGCCCGAGCGTCCTCGAGGTACTGGACGTGCCCTGGATGCAGCAAGTCGAAGCAGCCGTTGGTGAACACGAGTTTGCCTTTCCTGGGCGGGCCTTTCTCCTGGAACGCCTGGACGTTCTCGTAGTAGCCGGGAAGCTCTGGAAGGAGGGACATGCCTTAGAATACCGGTCCCCGGGTTCGACTCCCGGTTCCTTCAATGCGAGGTCAGCCAGTATGCCCATCTACGAGTACGCCTGTGCGTCGTGCGGCGTCCAGGAAGAACGCCTGGAACGTCTGGACGCCCCGGAGTCGCACGAGTGTCCGGCCTGCCGCGAGCCGGGCGCGATGAGGAGGCGCCTGTCAAGGACGGCCTTCGTGCTGTCCGGAGGCGGGTGGTACGCCAGCGGCTACGGCGGGGAGGCTCCCTCCGGGTCGGCCGCGACGGCCGTTGCGGAGACGTCCGAGCCAGCCGCGCGAGCCTGCGGCGGGGGTTGCGCGTGCCACGCCCCCGTCGGAGAAGGGTCCGCGGCCAGCAATAGCTGATTGACGCGCCGGCGGGTCCTGGTAAGGTTGGAGGTTCCGGCCCTGTCCAGGGCCTGATCGTTCATCCACCCGACGTCGTGGGGGCCTCCCTTCCGACCTCTCGGGTCCAGGCCGAGACCCCGGATCCCCGGGGGACCCATTCCGGGCGGCCTTTCCAGGAGGATGGTGTGCCTACCATCAATCAGCTCATCCGTCTCGGGCGGAAGACCTTCACCAACAAGACCAAGAGCCCCGCGCTCGACGCCTGCCCGCAGAAGCGCGGCGTGTGCACCCGCGTCTTCACCACCACACCCAAGAAGCCGAACTCGGCGCTCCGAAAAGTGGCCCGTGTGCGACTCACCAACGGCATCGAGTGCACCACGTACATCCCGGGCGTCGGTCATAACCTGCAGGAGCACAGCATCGTGCTCATCCGTGGTGGCCGCGTGAAGGACCTCCCCGGCGTGCGCTACCACGTGGTGCGCGGCACCCTCGACGCCACGGGCGTCGCGGGCCGCAACCAGTCCCGTTCCAAGTACGGCGCGAAGCGGCCCAAGGCCGGCGCGGCTCCGAAGAAGTAAGGAGGAACTGAACCATGTCCCGCCGTTCCACCCCTCCCAAGCGCGAGATCCTTCCGGATCCCGTCTACAACAGCCTGCTTGTTTCCAAGTTCGTGAACATCCTCATGGAGCGCGGCAAGAAGTCCACCGCCGAGCGCATCGTCTACGGGGCCCTCGAGATCGTCTCCAAGAAGAGCGGCGAGGAGGCCCTCGAGGCCTTCACCAAGGCCCTGAACAACATCAAGCCCGCGGTGGAGGTGAAGTCCCGCCGCGTGGGCGGCGCCACCTACCAGGTGCCCGTGGAGGTCCCCCAGAACCGCCGTGTGTCCCTGGCGATGCGCTGGCTGAAGACCTACTCCGCCTCCCGCGGCGAGCGCACCATGCGCGACAAGCTGGCGGGCGAGATCCTCGACGCCATGAACTTCCGCGGCGCCGCCATCAAGAAGAAGGACGACGTCCACAAGATGGCCGAGGCCAACAAGGCCTTCGCGCACTTCCGCTGGTAATCGCCTTCCACCGCAAAGAGGGGCCGCGGGCGCGGCCCCTCTTTGCGGTGCGGCAGGCAGACAAGAACGACCGAGCTCTTTCCGAACCGAACCGCGCAACACCTCCTGGAGGCCGCCGTGGCCCGCACCACACCCCTTGAGCGATACCGCAACATCGGCATCATGGCCCACATCGACGCGGGCAAGACGACGACGACGGAGCGCATCCTCTATTACACCGGCAAGATCCACAAGATCGGCGAGGTGCATGAGGGCGCTGCGACCACCGACTGGATGGTCCAGGAGCAGGAGCGCGGCATCACCATCACCTCGGCCGCCATCACCGCCGTCTGGACCCCCCAGACCGGCCAGCTGAAGGACGTCGAGCACCGCATCAACATCATCGACACCCCCGGCCACGTCGACTTCACGGCCGAGGTGGAGCGCAGCCTGCGCGTCCTGGACGGCGCCTGCGCCGTGTTCTGCGCCGTGGGCGGCGTCCAGCCCCAGTCCGAGACGGTCTGGCGCCAGGCCGACAAGTACGGCGTGCCCCGCCTCGCCTTCGTCAACAAGATGGACCGCGTGGGTGCGGACTTCTTCCGCGTGGTCGAGATGATGAAGACCCGCCTCAACGCCAGGCCCTGCCCGATCCAGATCCCCATCGGCGCCGAGGAGCACTTCAAGGGCGTGGTGGACCTCGTGCTCATGAAGGCCCTCACCCACGAGGAGGGGGACAAGGGCTTCAAGGTCATCTACGGCGACATCCCCGCGGACCTCGTGGAGACCGCCCAGGAGTGGCGCGAGAAGATGATCGAGATGGTCGCCGAGACCGACGAGACCCTGATGGAGAAGTACCTCGGCGGGGAGGACCTCACCGAGGCCGAGATCCGCGAGGGCCTCCGCAAGGGCTGCGTGAGCCTGGCCTTCACGCCGATGACCTGTGGCTCCGCCTTCAAGAACAAGGGCGTGCAGCCCATGCTCGACGCCGTCGTCTCCTACATGCCCTCGCCCCTCGACATCCCGGCCATCAAGGGCACGGACATGGACGGCAACGAGGTCGAACGCAAGGCCGACGACAGCGAGCCCTTCAGCGCCCTGATCTTCAAGATCATGGCCGACCCCTTCGTCGGCTCCCTCGCCTTCATCCGCTGCTACTCGGGCGTGCTCGAGGCCGGCTCCGGCGTCTACAACGCGTCCAAGGGCCGCAAGGAGCGCATCGGCCGCCTCCTGCAGATGCACGCCAACAAGCGCGAGGACATCACCGAGGTCCGCACCGGCGACATCGGCGCCGCGGTGGGCCTGAAGGACGTCCTCACGGGCCAGACCATCTGCGACGAGAACCACCCCGTCATCCTCGAGTCCATGGACTTCCCGGACCCCGTGATCACGGTGGCCATCGAGCCTAAGACCAAGGCCGACCAGGAGAAGATGGGCATCGCCCTCAGCCGCCTGGCCCAGGAGGATCCCACCTTCAAGGTGAAGACCGACCCGGAGACGAACCAGACCATCATCGCCGGCATGGGCGAGCTTCACCTCGAGATCATCGTCGACCGCATGATGCGCGAGTTCAAGGTGGAGGCCAACGTTGGCAAGCCCCAGGTGGCCTACCGCGAGACCATCCGCAAGCGCGTCGAGTCCGAGGGCAAGTTCGTCCGCCAGTCCGGCGGCCGCGGCCAGTACGGCCACGTCAAGCTCATCGTCGAGCCCAACGAGCCGGGCAAGGGCTACGAGTTCATCAACGAGATCAAGGGCGGCGTGGTCCCGAAGGAATACATCAAGCCCACGGACCAGGGCATCCAGGAGGCCATGGAGAGCGGCGTGCTCGCCGGCTACCCGGTGGTGGACGTGAAGGTCACCATCTACGACGGCAGCTACCATGACGTGGACTCCAACGAGATGGCCTTCAAGATCGCGGGCTCCATGGGCTTCAAGTCCGGCTGCGAGAAGGCCGGCCCCGTGATCCTCGAGCCGATCATGGCCGTCGAGGTGGAGACGCCCGAGGACTACATGGGCGACGTGATCGGCAACCTCAACAGCCGCCGCGGCCGCATCGAGAACATGGAGGACCGCAGCGGCTCCAAGATCGTCACCGCCAAGGTGCCCCTCGCAGAGATGTTCGCCTACTCCACGACCCTGCGGTCCATGACCCAGGGACGGGCCTCCTACACCATGCAGTTCTCCCACTACGAGGAAGCGCCCCGAAACGTGGCCGAGGAGATCATCGCCAAGGCCAAGGGCGCCAAGTAGGCTTTCTGCTCCGGGTGCCAGGCCTCCGCCGAAGCCCTGAAGACCCACCCCGCAGTTCCAGCCCCTCCCCGGGGCGAGGCCAGGCAGGACGGCCTCCTCATACGTTCCACCGGTCCCCCTTCCCGGGGCCGGGACTCCAGGCCGCCGGGCCCAGAAAAAACCATTGGTGATTCCGGCGGTCTTTGCTATGCTGGTCAGTCCCTGCCCCCTTGGGGGCGGCCCGCCCCCGCACGGGGGCATCAACCAGGTTGGGCGGCCAGCGCCCCACGTCTATGGACGGCCCGTCCGTCCCAATGGAGTGAGCATGAAAGACAACATCCGTATCCGCCTGCGGGCCTTCGACCACCGGCTGCTCGACCAGTCCACGCGCGAGATCGTGGACACGGCCAAGCGCACGGGGGCCCAGGTGGCTGGTCCCATCCCCCTGCCCACGCGCATCAGCAAGTACACGGTGAACCGCTCTCCGCACGTGGACAAGAAGAGCCGGGACCAGTTCGAGATCCGCACCCACAAGCGGCTCCTCGACATCCTCAACCCCACCCAGAACACGGTGGACACCCTGATGCGTCTCGATCTCCCCGCGGGCGTCGACGTCGAGATCAAGGTCTTCAGCCGCCAGGGCAACCGGTAAGGGAAGGGGGATAAACAATGTCCAAGGGAATCATCGGCAAGAAGCTGGGCATGACCCAGATCTTCAACGAACAGGGACAGGTCGTCCCGGTGACCGTCATCCAGGCCGGACCCTGCGTGGTGCTCCAGCGCAAGACCGCCGCCAAGGAAGGCTATGACGCCATCCAGATCGGCTTCGTGGACCCCGTCGGCGGCAAGCGCGCCTCCAAGCCCGAGAAGGGCCACGCCGAGAAGCACGGCGTCGCGCCCCTCCGCGTCCTCCGCGAGTTCCGCGTCGAGGCCGGGGATGCCCGCAAGGCGGGCGACAGCGTCACGGCCGCGGAGTTCGAGCCCAAGGCGAAGGTGCACGTCACCGGCGTCAGCAAGGGCAAGGGCTTTGCCGGCGTCATGAAGCGCCACCACTTCAAGGGCGGCCGCGCCACCCACGGCTCCATGTTCCACCGCGCCCCCGGCTCCATCGGCGGCTCCTCGAATCCCAGCCGCGTCTTCCCCGGCATGCGCATGGGCGGGCACATGGGCGCCGAGCAGGTCACCGTGCGGAACCTCGAGATCGCCAAGGTGGACGCCGAGAACAACCTGCTGCTCATCAAGGGCGCCGTCCCCGGCCCCAAGGGCGGCTACGTCGTGATCAAGCAGGAGGCCTGAGATGGCGACCTTCGCGCATCCCGTTCTGAACCTTGATGGTAAGCAGGCCGGCACGGTCGACCTCCTCCCCGAGGTCTTCAAGCTCGAGGAGATCAACACCCACCTGATCTGGGAGGCCGTGCGCCACTTCCTCGCGAAGCGCCGCGCCGGCACCGCCAAGACCAAGGACAAGTCCGAGGTCTCCGGGTCGGGCAAGAAGCTCTGGAAGCAGAAGGGCACCGGCCGCGCCCGCGTCGGCTCCGTGCGCAGCCCCCTGTGGCGCCATGGCGGCACCGTCCATGGTCCCAACCCCCGCTCCTACGACTACGCCTTCCCGAAGAAGGCCCGTCGTTCCGCCCTGCGCAATGCCCTGTCCTCCAAGCTCGCCTCCGGGCAGCTCATGGTGGTCGAGAGCTGGAACCTCGACACCCACAAGACCAAGGCCCTCGCCGGCACGCTCGGTAAGCTCGGCGTCAGCGGCTCGGCCCTCCTCGTGGGCTCCGAGGCCTCCCGCAACATGGAGCTCGCCGCCGGGAACAACCCCAAGGTCTCGGCCGTCGCCAGCCTCGGCGTGAACGTGTACGACCTGCTGAAACACGACCAGGTGGTGTTCTCCAGGGACGCCATCCTCGCCCTCCAGGAAGTGGTGAAGCCATGACGAAGATCTTCGAAGTGATCCGCAAGCCCCTCCTCACGGAGAAGGGCCAGATCCTCCGCGAGACGCGGAACATCCAGGTGTTCGAGGTGGCCCCCTGGGCCTCCAAGCACCAGATCAAGGAGGCCGCGGAGCTCCTGCTCCAGGCCAAGGTGAAGTCCGTCCGCACCGTCAAGGTGAAGGCCAAGGCCAAGCGCCTGGGCCGCTGGATGGGCACCACCACGGCGAGCAAGAAGGCCTACATCGAGCTCGGCGAAAGCCAGCTCGGGGCCCCGGCCGCCGAGTAGCCCTTTTCCGGAAGGGCAGGAGCCGGGATTCCCGGACTGACCACCCTTCCCCAACCCCGCGGACGGACAAGAATTGCCGCTATCGCCCGCATCCACCCAGGCAAGAGGAACCCACATGAGCATCAAGCTGCTCAAGCCGACCACTCCGGGTCAGCGCGGGATGTCCAAGCAGGGCTTCGAGGAGATCACCTCCGACCAGCCCCAGCGCTCCCTGCTGGCCAAGAAGAACCGCACCGGCGGCCGCTCGAACACCGGGCGGATCACCACCCGCCACATCGGCGGCGGCCACAAGAAGAAGTACCGCATCATCGACTTCAAGCGCGACAAGGCCGGGATCCCCGCCACCGTCGCCACCATCGAGTACGATCCCAACCGCACCGCCCGCATCGCCCTCCTGGTCTATGCCGACGGCGAGAAGCGCTACATCCTCGCCGCCGACGGCCTGACCGTGGGCCGCAAGGTGGTGAGCGGCAAGGATGCCGACATCCTCGTGGGCAACGCGCTGCCCCTACGCAACATCCCCGTGGGCAATGAGATCCACAACCTGGAGCTGAAGCCCGGCAAGGGCGGCCAGCTCTGCCGCGCCGCCGGCGCCTTCGCGCAGCTCGTGGCCAAGGACGGCGACTACGCCCAGGTTCGCATGAAGTCCGGCGAGATCCGCAAGATCCACCTCGACTGCATGGCGACCATCGGCAAGGTGGGCAACCTGCAGCACGAGAACGTCAAGCTGGGCAAGGCCGGCCGCAAGATCTGGATGGGCATCCGCCCGACGGTCCGCGGCGTCGTCATGAACCCGGTGGACCACCCGCACGGCGGCGGCGAAGGCCGCACCTCCGGCGGCCGCCACCCCGTGACGCCCTGGGGCCAGCCGACGCGCGGCTTCAAGACGCGCAAGAACCAGCGCACCGACAAGTTCATCGTCAAGCGCATCAACTAAGGAGACCCAGACATGGCGCGTTCGCTCAAAAAAGGACCGTTCATCGATGGCCACCTCCTCAAGAAGGTGGAGACGGCCCAGCAGAACAACGACAAGCGCGTGATCAAGACCTGGTCCCGCCGCTCGACGGTCGTTCCCCAGATGATCGGCCTCACCCTGGCCGTCCACAACGGCAACAAGTTCATTCCCGTCTACGTCACCGACAACATGGTCGGGCACAAGCTGGGCGAGTTCGCCCTCACCCGCACCTTCAAGGGCCACGCCGGCAAGGCCGACGCCAAGGCCAAGGGGAAGTGACCATGGCTGACATCGTTTCCTCCGCCACCGTCCGCCACCTCCGCGGCAGCGCCCAGAAGGCGCGCCTGGTCGTGGACCTCATCCGCGGCAAGAAGATCGCCGAGGCCCAGTGGATCCTCGCGTCCACCAAGAAGTTCGCCTCTGACCCCATCCGCAAGCTCCTCGACAGCGCCGTGGCCAACGCCATGGACAAGAACCCCTCCGTCGATCCCGACGGCCTGGTGGTCAAGACCGCCTTCGTGGACGAGGGCTTCCGCATGAAGCGCGTCCGCCCCGCGCCCATGGGCCGTGCCTACCGGACCCAGAAGCGCACCTGCCACATCACCCTGCAGCTGGCCGAAGCCGCTGCCACTGCCGGGGAGGAGTAAGCCATGGGCCAGAAAGTCCATCCCTACGGATTCCGCGTCGTCCACAGCAAGGCGTGGAAGAGCAAGTGGTTCAGCAAGCGCGAGTACGCGACGCTGCTCCACGAGGACCTGAAGCTCCGCAAGGAGCTCAAGGCCCAGCTCCACGCACTGAACGCGATGATCAGCAAGATCGACATCGAGCGCGCGGCCGACAAGGTCACCATCCGCATCTTCACGGCCCGCCCCGGCATCGTGATCGGCCGCAAGGGCGCCGAGATCGACAAGCTGCGCGAGGACCTGCAGAAGAAGCTGAAGCGCCCCGTGGCCGTCGACATCCAGGAGATCAAGAAGCCTGAGATCGACGCCCAGCTCGTCGCCGAGGGCGTCGCCCAGCAGCTCGAGCGCCGCATCGCCTTCCGCCGCGCCATGCGCAAGGCCGAGGAGGCCGCCATCCGTTTCGGCGCCAAAGGCTTCAAGATCAAGGTCTCCGGCCGCCTGAACGGCGCCGAGATCGCCCGCACGGAAGACTACCTCAGCGGCCAGATGCCGCTGCAGACCATCCGCGCCAACGTGGACTACGGATTCGCCGAAGCCAACACCACCTACGGAATCATCGGGGTCAAGGTGTGGGTGAACCTCGGCGAGGCCGTCCTCGAAACCACGAAGCGGTGAGGTGACCCCATGCTGATGCCCAAGAAGGTCAAGAACCGCAAAGTCCAGAAGGGCCGCACCCGCGGCGTCGCCACCCGGGGCCACGAGCTCGCCTTCGGCGACTTCGGCCTCAAGGCGATGGAGCACTGCTGGCTCACGAACCGCCAGATCGAGGCGGCCCGTATCGCCATGACGCGCCACATCAAGCGCGGCGGCAAGATCTGGATCCGCATCTTCCCCGACCGGCCCACCACGTCGAAGCCCGCCGAGACCCGCATGGGCAGCGGCAAGGGCGCGCCGGACGGCTGGGTGGCGGTGATCCGCCCCGGCCGCATCCTCTTCGAGATGGAGGGCGTGGACGAGACCACCGCGCGCGAGGCCCTTCGCCTGGCGCAGATGAAGCTCTCCGTGGCTTCCGAATTCATCACCCGCACGCCGCCTGAGGAATGAGGGAGACGACGATGAGCAAGAAGAACCCGTTCAGCAACCTCACCGCCAAGGGCGTCGACGAGCTGGCCCAGCTCGAGGCCGAGCTGGCCGCGAAGCGCTTCACCCTGCGCTTCCAGCACGCCGTGGGCCAGGTGGAGAACACCGCCGAGATCCGCAAGACGCGCCGCGAGCTCGCGCGCGTGAAGTCCGCCCTGTCCCAGAAGATGGGCCAGAACATGGCCCCGAAGCCGGAAGGGAAGTGAGGAGCCGCCCATGAGCCTTGAGAAGAAGATGGTCCGCAGCGGCGTCGTGGTGTCCAGCGCCGCCGACAAGACGGTGGTCGTGAAGGTGGAGCGCAAGTTCCAGCACCCCCTCTACCACCGCACCGTGAAGCAGACGAAGAAGTTCATGGCCCACGACGAGAACAACACCTGCGCCGTCGGCGACGTGGTGAAGATCGTCGAGGCCCGTCCGATGTCCAAGCGCAAGCGCTGGGCGGTCCTCGAGATCGTCCAGAAGGCTGGCGAGTAAGGAGCCGACATGATCCAGATGGGTTCCATGCTCACGGTCGCCGACAATTCCGGCGCCAAGAAGATCTGCTGCATCCTGCCCCTCGGGGGCGGCGTGGGGAAGACCGCCCAGTTGGGCGACGTCATCACCGCGTCCGTGAAGGAGGCGATCCCCGGCGGCACGGTGAAGAAGAAGGCCGTGGTGCAGGCGGTGATCGTCCGCCAGCGCAAGGCCTACCGCCGCAAGGACGGCTCCTACATCCGCTTCGACGAGAACGCCGCCGTCATCATCAAGAAGGACGGCGAACCGGTGGGCACCCGCGTCTTCGGACCCGTGGCCCGCGAGCTCCGCGAGCGCAAGTACATGAAGATCGTTTCGCTTGCCCCTGAGGTGATCTGATGGAAGCGACCACCAAGATGAAGTTCAAGAAGGGCGACGAAGTCATCGTCATCGCCGGCAAGGACAAGGGCAAGGTGGGGACCATCGCCAAGGTGAGCCCCAGCACGAACCGCGTCCTGGTCACCGGGGTCAACCTGGTGAAGCGGGCGGTCAAGCCCAACCCCCAGACCGGGGAGGAGGGCGGCATCGTGGCCAAGGAGGCCCCGATCCACGCCTCCAACGTGGCCTTCAACGCCGGCGGGAAGCCCTCCCGCAAGCGCCCGGCCTGATCTTTCCGCTTTGAATGGGCCATTCTCCGTGGGAGAATGGCCCTTCCGCCGCTTCCATCCCTGGGATTCCGGCGGGTCTTTCCCACAACCTGAGGCCGAGGGGAAACGGGACCGCCCAAGCCCCCTCCGCACTCCCGAACCCCTAGGGCTTCACCGGACGACCGCTGGACGGCGCCGGAAGCTCGAGTCCGACGCCCCCACAGGGCCTCCCGGACGCCCGCTGGCCCCTACGGAAATGGAGGAACCATGACCGAGCCTCGATTCAAGGCTCACTACACCACCAAGGTGGTGCCCGCCCTCAAGCAGGAGTTCGGCTACACCAGCGCCATGCAGGTGCCGAAGCTCGAGAAGATCGTCATCAACATGGGCGTCGGCGACGCGATCCAGAACATCAAGGTCCTGGACACCGCCGTCGAGGAGCTCACCGCCATCACGGGCCAGAAGGCCATCGTGCGCAAGGCGAAGAAGAGCGTCGCCCAGTTCAAGCTCCGCGCCGGCATGCCCATCGCCTGCATGGTCACCCTGCGCGGCCCCCGCATGTGGGAGTTCTTCGACCGGCTGGTCTCCCTGAGCCTGCCCCGCGTCCGCGACTTCCGCGGCGTGCCGACCCGCTCCTTCGACGGCCGCGGGAACTACACGCTGGGCCTCAAGGACCAGGTGATCTTCCAGGAAATCGACTATTCCAAGGTGGACAAGCTGAAGGGCATGAACATCACATTCGTTACCTCCGCCCCCACCGACGCCGAGGCCAAGGCGCTCCTGGCCCACCTCGGCATGCCCTTCCGCAAGTAGACCGGAGAGGACCCATGGCCCGCACCGCGAAGAAGTTCAAAGACAGCCAGAAGCCCAAGTTCAGCACCCAGCACCGCAACCGCTGCAAGTCCTGCGGGCGTCCCCGCGGCTTCATGCGCAAGTTCGAACTCTGCCGACTCTGCTTCCGCAAGCACGCCCTCCAGGGCGAGCTGCCGGGCGTCCAGAAGTCCAGCTGGTAAGGAGGAATCGACATGAACACCGATCCGATCGCCGATTACCTCACGCGCATCCGCAACGGCATCATGGCCGGCCACGACGCCGTCGTCGTGCCGAGCAGCAAGCTCAAGGAGCGCCTCTCCTCGATCCTCCAGCAGGAGGGCTACATCCACTCCTTCAAGGCGGTGGAGCACGAGGACCGCAACTACCTGATCATCAACCTGAAGTACACCCGGGGCGGCGAGAACGTGATCCACGGCCTGCGCCGCGTGTCCCGGCCTGGCCTGCGCATCTACACCGGCGTCCGCGACATTCCCGAGGTGAACGGCGGCCTGGGCGTGGCCATCCTCTCCACCCCCAAGGGCCTGCTCACTGGCAAGGACGCGCGGAAGCAGAACCTCGGCGGCGAGGTCCTCGCGCATGTCTGGTAAGTGAAGGTCCGGTAGCACGACTCTCCTGGTAGGACGCCCGGTCTCCCCGGCGCGTTATTCCAAAGCCCCCAACCCCAAGGATCCACAATGTCCCGAATTGGAAAGAAGCCCGTGACGCTGCCGAAAGGCGTCAAAGTGAGCGTCCATGGAGCTGAGGCCGTCGTCGAAGGCGCCAAGGGCAAGCTGAGCTGCCCGATCCCCACCGGGATCACCCTCGACGTCCAGGCCGACTCCGTCACCCTGAGCCGCGCCAACGACGAGGCCCAGAACCGCGCCTACCACGGCCTGACCCGCGCCCTCCTCCAGAACGCCGTCACCGGCGTGACCGACGGCTGGAAGAAGGAGCTCGACATGGTCGGCGTGGGCTACAAGGCCGCCATGGAGGGCGCCAAGCTGCGCCTCGATCTCGGCTACAGCCATCCGATCATGTACGAGGCCCCGGCCGGCATCTCCATCGCCGTGGAGAAGCAGACGCACATCGTCGTGACCGGCTCGGACCGCCAGCTGGTGGGCCAGGTCGCCGCCGACATCCGCAAGTTCCGCAAGCCCGAGCCCTACAAGGGCAAGGGCGTCATGTACACCGGCGAAGTCATCCGGCGCAAGGCCGGCAAGACCGGCAAGTAAGGAGGCACCCCATGGCTACGCCGACCGAACTCCAGCACCACGCCGAACGCCGCGAGAAGACCAAGGCCCGCATCCGCGGCCGGGTCGCCGGCACCTCCGAGCGCCCCCGCCTCACGGTCTTCAAGTCCCTGAAGCGCATCTACGTCCAGGCGGTGGACGACGCCCAGGGCGTCACCGTCGCCTCCGCCAGCAGCCTGGAGAAGGATCTCCGGGAGAAGCTCAAGAACGGCGCCAACATCGAGGCCGCCAAGGCCGTGGGCGCCAGCATCGCCGCCCGCCTCAAGGAGAAGGGCATCACCTCGGTGGTCTTCGACCGCAATGGCTACGTCTACCACGGCCGCGTGAAAGCGCTCGCCGACAGCGCCCGCGAAGCCGGGCTCCAGTTCTGAGGAGGGAGCGATGGCGACCGCAGAAAAGACCCACAACACCGCTTCCTCCGCGCCCCACGGCGCCCCTGCCGGCCACGGCGAGGGCCAGGGCGAGTTCAAGGACCAGGTCATCTATGTCGGCCGCGTCACCAAGGTGGTGAAGGGCGGCAAGAACTTCTCCTTCAGCGCCCTCGTCGTCGTCGGCGACGGCAAGGGGAAGGTCGGCTTCGGCCTCGGCAAGGCGCTGGAAGTCCCCTCGGCCATCAAGAAGGGCATCGAGAGCGCGAAGCGCAACATGATCAAGGTCCCCGTGACCCCGGGCGCCTCCATCCCGCACCCGATCACCGGCAACTTCGGTTCCGGCTCGGTGCTCATGAAGCCCGCCCCGGAGGGCACCGGCATCATCGCCGGCGCCGCCGTGCGCGCCATCATGGAGGCCGTCGGCATCAACAACGTCCTCACCAAGTCCCTTGGCTCCTCGAACCCCCACAACGTGGTCCGCGCCACGTTCCAGGGCCTCGAGAGCCTCATGGACCCCTACACGGTCTCGGTCAACCGCGGCCTGGACCAGGCGGAGGCCTAAGATGGCGAAGCAGACCTACGTTCCGGTGGCTGAGCACCTCGGCAAGCAGGTGGTCATCACCCTCAAGCGCAGCATCATTTGCACCGTGCCCAAGCAGCGGGCCTACTGCCAGACCCTCGGCCTCAAGAAGGTCGGCGACACCCGCGAGTGCGAGTACACCCCTCAGATCCACGGAATGGTGAAGCTCATGCCTCACCTCGTGGACGTCACGGTGAAGGGATAAGCCATGAAGCTCAATGAACTCAAGCCCGCGGCGGGCGCTGTCAAGAGCCGCAAGCGCGTGGGCCGGGGCAAGGGCTCCGGCATGGGCAAGACCGCGACCCGCGGCGAGAAGGGCCAGAAGAGCCGCCGCGGCTACTCGGGCCGGGCCGGCTTCGAGGGTGGCCAGATGCCCCTCGTGCGCCGCCTGCCCAAGCGCGGATTCACGAACCACTTCGCCCCCCTGACCGAGGAGATCTCCCTCAGCCTCATCTCCAGCCACTTCGCCGATGGCGACCGGGTCTCCCTGGCCTCCCTGCGCGAGAAGAAGCTGGTGGGCTCGAAGATCCAGCGGGTCGTGGTCCTCGCCAGCGGCGAGCTCACCCGAAAGGTCACCGTCGCCGTCGACCGCGTCACCAAGGGCGCCCGGGAGGCCATCCTGGCCAAGGGCGGCGTGGTGGAAGATCCCCAGGCCTGAACCTCAAAGATCTGAATCAAAAGATTTTAGGTTAGCCTCGGGGACCCCTTCGGATGAACAAACTCAAGCAGCTGTTCAGCAATCCTGAACTCCGCAAGCGCCTTCTCGTCACCCTCGGCCTGTTGATCGTCTACCGGCTGGGGGTGCACGTGTCGGTGCCCGGCGTGAACGCCGACGCCTTGGCCAAGAACCTGGGCAAGGCTGGCGACCTCCTGGGAGTGGTGGACCTCTTCTCCGGCGGCGCCTTCAAGAAGTTTTCCGTCTTCGCCTTGGGCATCACGCCCTACATCACCGCCAGCATCGTGCTGCAGCTCCTGGGCGCGGTCATCCCCCAGCTCGAGCACCTGCAGAAGAAGGAAGGCGAAGCCGGCCGGGAGAAGATCAACCAGTGGACCCGCTATCTTACGGTCTTCCTGGCCCTGGTCCAGGGCTTCGGCATCGCCTCCCTGGCAGCCAGCCTGGGCGAGAGCGTGGTTCCCAATCCCGGGACCGCCTTCCGGCTCCAGGCGGCGTTCACCTTGTCCACCGGCACCATCTTCGTCATGTGGATCGGCGAGCAGATCACCGCCAAGGGGCTCGGGAACGGCATCTCCCTGCTGATCTTCGCCGGCATCGTCGCCGGCCTCCCCAAGGGGGCCACCACACTCTTCGGCCTCTTCCGCGATTCCCTGTCCGGGGTCAATCCCATGCCTCCGGGCATCTACCTGCTCCTCTTCGCGGCCATGGCGGCCGTCCTCCTCGCCGTGGTGCTGGTGGAGAACGCCTACCGGCGCATCCCGATCCACTACGCCCGGCGGGCGGATTCCGCGGGCATGTCCAGCCAGCGCAGCTCCTACATGCCCCTCAAGGTGAACACCGCCGGCGTGATGCCGGTGATCTTCGCCGGCTCCGTCATCGCCTTCCCCGCCACCATCGCCCAGTTCACCAAGTGGGAATGGATGGCCAAGGTGGCCGGCTGGACAAGCCCCCAGGCCCACTTCTGGATCTACACCCCCATCTTTGCTGCGGTAACGGTCTTCTTTTCCTTCTTTTACACCAGCATCATCTTCAATCCCGACGAGACCGCCGAGAACATGAAGAAGTCCGGGGGCTACATCCCCGGCATCCGACCCGGCAAGGAGACCAGCGTCTACATGGACGGGGTCCTCAGCAAGCTCACCTTCGCCGGCGCCCTCTACCTCGCCGTGGTCTCCATCGTTCCCCTCCTGCTCCTGAACAACATGCCCGGCCTGGCCTTCTACTACGGGGGCACCTCCCTCCTGATCGTGGTGGGCGTGGCCATGGACACCTCGGCCCAGATCGAGAGCTACCAGGTCATGCGCAGCTACGACGGGTTCCTGGAGCGTGGCCGGGTCCGCCGCCCGGGCGGGCGCCCGGGCCCGCCCCGGTCCGGCGGAGGAACCGCCGCATGAAGGTCCACATCCTCCTCGGGGCCCCGGGCTCCGGCAAGGGCACCCAGGCCAAGCGCCTGGTGCAAGAATTCTCTTTGGTGCACCTGTCCACGGGTGATATTCTGAGAGACGCCGTTTCCAAGGAAACGGAGATCGGCCTTCGGGCCAAGGCCATCATGGCCAGTGGAAAATTGGTGGACGATCAGACCGTCAATGGACTCGTCTTCGCGCGGCTGCAGGACGAGACCCAGGACGTGCTGTTCGACGGCTATCCCCGGACCCTCCAACAAGCTGAAGCCCTTCAGGATTTCCTCTCCGCCAAGGGTTTCTCGCTGGGCCTGGTGATGAACGTCGAGGTCCCCGAATCGGTCTTGGAAGCCCGGGTGGTCGGGCGCCGCGTGTGCAGCAGCAACGCCTGCGGGGCCATCTACCACATCGAGACCAAGCCCCCCAAGCAGGACGGCGTGTGCGACTTGTGCGGCAGTCCCCTGAAGCACAGGTCCGACGACACCGCTGAAGCCTTCCGGAGCCGGATGGCCGAATTCAATTCGACCTTCCAGCCCCTCCTCGGCTTCTACCGCGGCAGGGACACCTACCGCGCGGTGGACGGCAACCGGGCGCCGGACCAGGTCTTCGAAACGCTTTCCCAGGTTTTCAGGACCGTGGCCAGCACCTCCAAGGAGCATGCTTGAGCAAAGAAGAAGCCATTGAGCTCGAAGCCACAGTGGTGGAATCCCTGCCCAACGCGGTGTTCCGCGTCGAACTGGAAAACAAGCACCAGGTGCTAGCCCACATCAGCGGGAAGATGCGCAAGAACTTCATCCGCATCCTTCCCGGCGACCGGGTCCTCGTGGAGGTCACCCCCTACGACCTGACCCGCGGGCGCATCATCTACCGCTTCAAGTAAGCATTTCAAACACACGGACTCGGGGTACCCCATGAAAGTTCGGCCCTCCATCAAGAAGCTCTGTGAGCACTGCAAGATCGTGCGGCGCGAAGGCATCGTCCGCGTGATCTGCAAGAAGAACCCCAAGCACAAGCAGCGCCAGGGTTAAGGAGCAGGCATGGCACGCATCGCAGGCATCGATCTTCCGGTCGGCAAGCGCATCGAGATCGCGCTGACCTACATCTACGGCATCGGCCGGGCCAAGGCCCACAGCATCCTCGACCGCGCCAAGGTGGGCTACGGCACCAAGGTGCGCGACCTCACCGAGGACGAGGTCGGCCGCATCCGCCGCGTCATCACCACTGAAGAGACCGTCGAGGGCGACCTCCGAAAGAACATCGCCCTGGACATCAAGCGCCTCATGGACATCGGCAGCTACCGCGGCCTGCGCCACCGCAAGGGCCTCCCGGTCCGCGGCCAGCGCACGCACACCAACGCGCGGACCCGCAAGGGCAAGCGCAAGACCGTTGCCGGCAAGAAGAAGTAACAGGCGAAGGGACTAGACGATGGCTAAACAGCAGACCAAGACCACCGGCAAGAAGGTGGTGAAGAAGAAGGAAAAGAAGAGCGTTCCCCACGGGATCGCCCACATCCAGGCCTCCTTCAACAACACGATCATCTCGATCTCGGATCCCATGGGGAACATGCTCTCCTGGGCCTCCAGCGGCAACCAGAGCTTCCGCGGCACGCGCAAGGGCACGCCCTTCGCCGCCCAGGTCGCCTCCGGCGTGGCCGCCGAGGCGGCCAAGGAGCACGGCGTCCGCAGCGTGGACGTCCGCGTCAAGGGCCCCGGCGCGGGCCGCGAGAGCGCCATCCGCGCCCTCAACGCCGCCGGCATCTCGGTGACCAGCATCCGCGACGTCACGCCCATCCCCCACAACGGCTGCCGCCCCCCCAAGCGCCGCCGCGTCTAACCGAGGAGACAGAACATGGCTCGTTACAAGGACGCCGTTTGCCGCCTCTGCCGCCGCGAAGGCATGAAGCTCTACCTCAAGGGTGAGCGCTGCTTCAAGGAGAAGTGCTCCTTCGAGACCCGCAAGGGCAAGATCCCCGGGCAGCACGGCGCAGGCAAGATGAAGAAGCCCACCGGCTACGCGATGCAGCTGCGCGAGAAGCAGAAGGTCAAGCGCATCTACGGCGTGCTGGAGAAGCAGTTCCGCATGTACTTCCACAAGGCCGACGCCAAGAAGGGCGTGACGGGCCACAACCTGCTCGGCTTCCTCGAGAGCCGGCTGGACAACGTGGTCTACCGCCTGGGCTTCGCCCCCAGCCGCTCGGCCGCCCGCCAGATGGTCATGCACGGCCACGTGAAGGTGAACGGCAAGCGCGTCGACATCCCCTCCTTCCAGACCAAGGCCGGCCAGAGCATCGAGCTCGGCGAGCGCGCCAAGGCCAACGAGGGCGTCAAGGGCTCCGTCGAGACCGCTGCCGGCCGCGGCATCCCCAAGTGGCTCACCCTCGACGCCGGCGCCTTCAAGGGCCAGGTGATCGGCACTCCCACCCGTGAAGACATCACGCTCGAGATCAACGAGCAGCTGATCGTCGAACTCTACAGCAAGTAAGGGAGACCGATGCTCAACCTCAGTGACTTCCAGCGCCCGCGCTTCGCCGAGACCAACGCCGGCTCCCTGACGGCGTCCTACGGCGAGTTCGTGGCCTACCCCTTCGAGCGCGGCTTCGCCACCACGGCGGGCCACGCGCTGCGCCGGGTGCTGCTCAGCAGCATCCAGGGCGCCGCCGTGACCAACGTGCGCATCAAGGGCGTGCAGCACGAGTTCACGACGCTCCCCGGCGTCTGGGAGGACATCACCCACGTCCTCCTGAACCTCAAGGAGATCCCCTTCAAGCTCCACTCCTCCCAGCCCCAGGTGGTCACCCTGTCCGCCAAGGGCGAGGGCGTCGTCACGTCCGCGGCCATCAAGACCAACCAGAACGTGGAGGTCATGAACCCCGGCGTGCACATCGCGACCCTGGGCGAGGACGGCGAGCTGGAGATGGAGATCGTGGTCGGCATGGGCCGCGGCTTCGTCACCGCGGACCGCAACCACGACGAGGGCCTGGGCCTGGGCTTCGTGCCCATGGACTCCAACCACAGCCCCATCACCCGCGTGAACTACATCGTCGAGCCGGCCCGCGTGGGCCAGAGCACGGACTACGAGAAGCTCACCCTGCAGGTCTGGACCAACGGCACCGTCTCCCCCAAGGAGGCCGTGTCCGACGCCGCCCTCATCCTGCGCGAGCACTTCCTCGTGTTCGCCCGCCAGGACGAGGACTACGTGGACGAGGACTCCTCGACGCCCGCCCTCTCCGGCGAGAGCGTCAACGCCTGGCTGGGCAAGTCGGTCGAGGAGCTCGAGCTGTCCGTCCGCGCCAACAACTGCCTCCGGAACGCCAACATCACCACCATCGGTGAGCTGGTGCAGCGCACCGAGGCCGAGCTGATGAAGACCAAGAACTTCGGCAAGAAGTCCCTCCAGGAGATCAAGGACGAGCTCGCGCGCATCGGCCTCTCCCTGGGCATGCGGCTCGAGCAGGAAGTCTAAGGAGCCAACCATGCGCCACAACCTCGCCGGCCGCCGCCTGAGCCGCAGCACCAATCAGCGCAAGGCCCTGATGAAGAACCTCGCCACCGCGCTCATCCAGCACGAGCGCATCGAGACCACCCTTCCCAAGGCCAAGGAGCTCCGCATCTACGTGGAGCCCTTCATCACCCTGTCCAAGACCGACTCCGTGGCCAACCGCCGCCTGGCGATGAGCCGCCTCGGGAACAAGGACGCCGTCCAGAAGCTCTTCAGCGCCGACTTCCGCAAGCGCTTCGAGAGCCGTCCCGGCGGCTACACCCGCATCCTCAAGATGGCCAGCCGCCTCGGCGACGGCGCGGACATGGCCCTCGTCGAGCTCGTGGACTACGCCCTCCCCGAGGTCGAGGAGTCTGCGGAGTAGGTTTCCGCCAGGCCTTTCCGACCTTCCATGGAAGAAGCGCCCCTTTCGGGGCGCTTCTTGTGTCTTGGGACGGGATCGCCCGTCAATGCTCGTAGGTCGAGATGTCGCGGTCCTTGGTCTCCTTGAGGAACAGTCCCCCGATGACCACCGTGATGATGGAGACGATCACCGGATACCAGAGCCCGTAGTAGATGTTCCCCTTCAGGGCCACGATGGCGGTGGCGGTCAGGGGCAGCATGCCACCGAACCAGCCGTTCCCGATGTGGTAGGGCAGGGACATGGACGTGTAGCGGATGTTGGTGGGGAACAGCTCCACCAGGAAGGCCGCGATGGGTCCGTACACCATGGTCACGTAGATCAGGAAGACGAAGAGGATGAGCAGGGTCATGCCGTAGTTGACCCGGGACTTGTCGGCCTCCTTGGGGTAGCCGAGGTCGGCGAGGGCCTTCTTCAGCGCCGCTTC
Source organism: Holophagaceae bacterium (assembly GCA_039812765.1). GTDB lineage: Bacteria > Acidobacteriota > Holophagae > Holophagales > Holophagaceae > JADJVL01. The sequence continues at coordinate 18,023 of JBDIBF010000024.1, read as the reverse complement.
TGACTTGCCCTCCTTGTCCCAGCCTTCCACGCGGACGGTGGTGTACTGGCCGGTGGAGGGGTTCTTCCCGGTGATGGTGGCCACCACGGGCTTGCCGGGCTCAGGCGCCACCTTGAAGAAGTTCAGGCCCTGGTTCGAAAAGAAGCTGTTGACGCGGTCCACCTCGGAGAACTTGGTCTTCGGGGTCACGAACAGCACGAAATTTTCATCCTTGGGATCGGCGGCCACCTGGATCTGGGTGGTGTTCTGGAAGGCCTCCAGGGCCGGGTTCACATAGTGGGTGAGGGCCTTGAACATCGGGAAGTACGTGCAGGCGGCGATGAGGCAGCCTGCGAGGATGATCTTCAGCCGGCCGATCTTGTCGGACAGCCAGCCGAAGACGATGAAGAAGGGCGTGCCCAGCAGCAGGGAGACGCCGATCAGCGTGTAGGCGGTGGCGAAGTCGAGCTTGAGGGTGATCTGCAGGAAGAAGAGGGCGTAGAACTGGCCCGTGTACCACACCACGCCCTGTCCTGCGGTGGCGCCCAGGAGGGCCAGCAGGGCGTACTTGTTGTTGGGGTACTTCAGGAAGCTGTCGGAAAGGGGGGCCTTGGAGGTCTTGCCCTCGGCCTTCATCTTCTGGAAGACGGGCGACTCGTGCAGCTTCAGGCGGATCCAGACGGAGACGCCCAGCAGGGCGATGGAGACCCAGAAGGGGATGCGCCAGCCCCAGGAGGCGAAGGCTTCCTTCGCCATCCACACGCGGCAGGAGAGGATGATGGCCAGGGCCAGGAAGAAACCCACGGTGGCCGTGGTCTGGATCCAGCTCGTATTGAAGCCACGGCGGTCATGGGCGCTGTGCTCGGCCACGTAGGTCGCTGCGCCGCCGTACTCGCCGCCCAGGGCCAGGCCCTGCAGGAGGCGGAGGGTGACGAGGATGACGGGGGCCGCCCAGCCGATGCTCGCGAAGGTGGGCAGGAGGCCCACGCCGAAGGTGGACAGGCCCATCACGACGATGGTGACGAGGAAGGTGTACTTGCGGCCGATCAGGTCGCCGATGCGCCCGAAGACCAGGGCGCCGAAGGGCCGCACCAGGAAGCCCGCGGCGTAGGTGGCGAAGGCCGAGAGCAGCGCCGCGGTCTCATTGCCTTTCGGGAAGAAGAGCGCGGCGAAGAACGGCGCGAGGGTGGCGTAGAGGTAGAAGTCGTACCACTCGAAGACCGTCCCCACCGAGGACGCCACAATCACCAGCTTCTCTTCCTGGGTGATGGGGGCCTTGGCGGCGACTTGTTCAGTTTCGATGGCCATGGGTGACGCCTCCTGGGTGGTTTCGGCGCGGGACTCGCGGCCGGAGGGTGGTCGGGGCGGGCGCGGAGTGGGAAGCTCCATCGGATGGGGCAGTGCGCCGGTTTGTCAGTCGCGGGGCGATGGGATCGGCCGCTTCGGGGATTGGGTGTGGTCCAGGATGCTTCAACACCCTGTGATGCAGGGCACTCTTTCCGGGAGGCTCGCGGATCCAGGGGGACGGCTGCGCCGCCGGGTCAGGGCGGGAACTGGTGCGGCCCCGCAGGGTTGCAGCATCCAGAACCTCCGGCGGGACACTTCAGGATCAAATCTTCCGGAATGTATCCCCCGGGGACTTGGGGTCAAGCAACCGAAGTCTCAAGGTGATCCGGGATCCGGTGCCCGGCGGGCGCCCGGGACTCCCCGCGCGTGTGCTGCAGACGCACCGCTTGGGATTTCAAGGCATGGTGACGGGCATCACATCAACGCCAGCGCTCCCGTGGGTCCGGTCCTGCCCCCTAAGATGGCCCCGGGGATCGCTCGCATGCGCCTGGCCCTTCTGGCCGACATCCACGGGAACCGGGAGGCCTTCGAGGCCTGCCTGCGGGATGCCCGCGCGCGCGGCTGCGACCGCACCGTCATCCTGGGGGACTGTGTCGGCTACGGCGCGGATCCGGCCTGGGTGGTGGACCAGGTCATGGACCTCGTCGCCGCCGGGTCGGTGGCGATCCTGGGCAACCACGACCGCGCCGTGGGGGACGCCCGGGAGGACCTCGGCGCCGACGCCGAGACCGCGATGGCCTGGACCCGGGGCCAGCTTGGAGTGGAGGCCCGGCGCTTCCTCGCGAACCTCCCCCTCCAGGTCGAGGAGGACGGCCGGCTCTACGTGCATGCCAGTGTGCCTCCCGGGCGCCGCTGGCCCTACCTGGACGGGCCGGAGACCGCCGGAAGGGCCCTGAGGGCTTGCGTCGCCCAGGCCGTCTTCTGCGGCCACGTGCACATCCCGGCGCTCTACAGCCTCACCGCCGCGGGTCAGACCATCGCCTTCAATCCGGTGCATGGCGCCCGGATCCCCCTCCTCCGCCACCGGCGATGGCTCGCGGTGCTGGGCTCGGTGGGCCAGCCCCGGGACGGCCAGCCGGCCGCAGGCTACGCGCTGCATGACCTGGGCCTGGGCGAACTGACCTTCCTGCGGGTGCCCTACGACGTGGGCGCGGCGGCCGCCAAGATCAGGGCCGCGGGCCTGCCCCGCTCCCTGGCCGACCGCCTGGAACGGGGGCGCTGACATGGGAGCCCTCCGTCTCGCGCCGGGCGCGGTCCTCGACGGCTTCACCCTGAAGGCGCTGGTCCACGCCGGGGGCATGGCCCGCCTCTGGGAGGTGGAGCGGGCGGGGACGCCCGGGCCCCTCCTGATGAAAGTGCCCGCCTTGGTGGAGGGTGCCGACCCTGCGGCCCTGGTGAGCTTCGAGATGGAGCAGATGATCCTGCCGCGCCTCGTGGGTCCCCACGTGCCGCGTTTCGTGGCCTGCGGGGACTTCAGCGTGCAGCCCTACCTCGTGATGGAGCGGCTTCCCGGCCCCTCCCTGCTGGCGCGGCTCCCCGAACTGCCGCTGCCGCCCCTGGAGGTCGCGGCCCTCGGGGCCAGGATCGCCGAGGCCCTGGACGACCTGCACCGGCAGCGGGTGGTCCACCTCGACGTGAAGCCCTCCAACGTCCTCTTCCGGCCGACCGGAGAGGCCCTGATGGTGGACTACGGGCTCTCGCGGCACGAGGAGCTTCCGGACCTGATGGGCGAGCAGTTCCGGCTGCCCTACGGCACGGCCCCCTACATGGCCCCGGAGCAGGTCCTGGGCGAGCGGCGGGACCCCCGCAGCGACCAGTTCGCCCTGGGGGTGCTGCTCTATTTCTTCGTCACCGGGGTGCGGCCCTTCGGAGACCCCCAGCGGTTGTCGGGCCTGAAGCGGCGCCTCTGGCGGGATCCGGAGCCGCCTCGGCGGCTCCGTCCCGACTGCCCGCCCTGGCTCCAGGAGATCATCCTCCGCTGCCTGGAGGTCCGGCCCGCGTGGCGCTATCCGACCGCGGCCCAGCTGGCCTTCGAGCTCCGCCACCCCGACCAGGTGCGGCTCACCCAGCGGTCGGAACGGATGCGCAGGGACCCCTGGACAACGGTGCTCCGCCGCCGCTTCGCCGAGGCCGAGGCTCCGTTGGCCCGATCGCGGCCGGCGGCGGGCGGCATCGGTTCCGACGCGCCCATCGTGGCGGTGGCCCTCGACCTCGCCGAGGCGGATCCCCTGCTCGGGGATGCCCTGCGGGACCACGTGGCGCGGCTGCTGGGGACGCTCCCCGGCGCCCGGGTGGCCTGCCTCAACGTGCTGAAGCAGAGCCGCCTCACCCTCGACACCAGCCTGGACGAGGCGGGCCGCAGCAAGGCCCTGCAGCGCCTGGTGGAGCTCCAGCACTGGGCGGGTCCCCTCCGCCTCGAGGAGGGCCGGGTGAGCTTCCACGTGCTGGAGTCCCCGCAGCCCGGCGCGGAGATCCTGCGCTATGCCCGGGCGAACCACGTGGACCACCTCGTGCTGGGGGCCCGGGCGAAGTCCCTGCGCAGGACGCTCCTCGGAAGCGTGAGTGCGGAAGTGGCGGCCCAGGCCCCATGCACGGTGACCGTGGTGCGCCCCCGGCGCCCTGGGGCCGGCGGGGAACGCCAGGATGCAGAAGAGGGCACCGGGGACGGCTGGACGGTGGGCTGAAGCCGCGGGTCCCGGTGCTAGCGTGAAGCATGGCGGACGCCGGGCCTGGCTCCGGGAGGCCGGGCCTCCCCCTTCGGATCCTCCTCGGATCCCTGCTGGCCAGCGGCCCCGCCGCCGCCCTGGTCTTCTACGGTTCGGCGGACTGGCCGGACACTGTCGAGCGGCTCTATGGCCGGCCCCTCTACCCCGCCCTCGACCGCGGCCTGGCGGCGCTCACGGGATGGTGTCCCTGGTCCCTCGGCGAACTGCTGCTCTTGATCCTCGTGGCCTGGGCCCTGGCCTCCGCGACGCGCGTCGTGAAAGGGTTCTCGCGCGGGAGGAGGGAAGGGCTTGGCCGCCTTCGCGCCTGGGCGCTCCGGGGGGTCGCAACGCTCTCCCTGCTCTACGCGACCTTCGTGGCCGCCTGGGGCCTGAACTACCGCAGGCCGCCGCTCGCGTCGCGCCTCGCCTGGCCCGTCGCCCCCGCTTCGACCGCCGAACTCGGTTCGCTCTGTTCGGAGCTGGCCGCCCAGGTGAACGGCCTCCGGCGTGCCTGTCCGCCCGATGGGGATCCGGCGCGGGTGCGCAGCCGCGCGGCGGAGGGCTACCGCCGGCTCGGCGGGGCCCTGGCCCCCGCCATCCCCGACCTCGAGCCGGCGCCCCCCAAGTTCGCCCTGCTCAGCGCGCTGATGTCCCGCTCCCTCACCCACGGGATGGTGGTGCCCTGGACCCACGAGGCCCTGGTGAACCGTGAGACGCCCGCGGCCTCGCTGCCCTTCGCGCTCTGCCATGAGATGGCCCACCAGCGCGGCATCGCCCGGGAGGACGAGGCCAACTTCGTGGGCTACTTGGCGGCGCGCCTCCATCCCGATCCCGGCTACCGGTATTCCGCGCTGCGGTTCGCCCTGGCGGAGAGCCTCGGGAAGCTGGCGCTGGCCGACCCCGGAGCCTCCGCGGCGGTGGTCGAGGCCCTGGACCCCGCCGTCCGCGAGGACTATCGCCGGGACGCGGCCTGGCTGCGGCGGAACCGATCCCGCTTCAGCGAGGTCCAGGGCCGGGCCTACGACCACTACCTCAGGGCCCAGGGCCAGCGCGACGGCGTCCGCAGCTACGGCCGCGTGGTGGACCTCCTGCTGGTGGAGCGGCGGCTCCGGACGACCGGGGCCCTCCCCGAGGTCCTCCGCTAGCTAGAGCAGGAAGGCGTCCACCACGAACCAGACGAGCAGGAAGGCGCCGAGGAGGCCCTTGCCCACCGCGCCCACCAGGAAGCCCAGGGCCGCGCCGGCCCCGGCCTTCAGCGCCTCCTTCCAGGGCCGGCGCGTGGCCAGCTCGGCCAGGCTGGCGCCGAGGAAGGGCCCGAGGAGGATGCCCGGCAGGCCGAAGAAGAGGCCGACGAAACCGCCCGCCAGGGCGCCGGCGATGCCTGCCCGGCCCGCGCCCGCCATGCGGCTGGTCAGCGCGGTGGCGAGGGCGTCCAGGCCCAGCGCCACCAGGGCCGTGAGGGCGAACACGACGATGGTCCACCAGGACAGGACCCCGGGCACCAGGAGCTTGATCGCCAGGGCGCCGAGGACCATGACGGGAAGGCCCGGCAGCACCGGAAGCCAGGCTCCCAGGAAGCCGATCAGCAGGAGCAGGGCGCCGAGGATCCAGCCGAGCCAGGCGGTCCAGGCCACGGGGCCCTCAGGCCTTCAGGTCCCGCAGGAAGCGGCGCACCAGGGCCTCGAAGTCCTTCGCGGCGGCGGCCCCTGCTTCGAGGACCTCGGCGTGGCTCAAGGGCTGGGGCAGCATCCCGGCGCCCATGTTGCACAGACAGGAGATGCCGGCGACCTTCAGTCCCTCGTGACGGGCCACGATGGCCTCGGGCACGGTGCTCATGCCCACGGCGTCGGCCCCGAGCCCGCGGAAGGCCCGGATCTCGGCGGGGGTCTCGTAGCAGGGCCCGGTGACCGCGACATAGACCCCCTCCTGCAGCCGCTGGCCCGTGGCCAGGGCCGCGGCGTGGATCTGCGCCCGGAGGGCGGGGTCGTAGGCGGCGGTCATGTCGTGGAAGCGGGGGCCCGGCGGGAGGTTCGGGCCGATGCAGGGGTTCGTCCCCATGGCGTTGATGTGGTCCGAGAGGACCATCAGCTCGCCCACCTTGAACTTCCAGTTGATGGCGCCGGCGGCGTTGGTGAGCAGCACGGCCTTCGCGCCCAGCCGCCGGTGGAGGCGCATGGGCGCCGTCACCACCGCCATCGGATGCCCCTCGTAGAAGTGGAAGCGGCCCGCCTGGAGCACGACCTTCCGGCCTTCCATTTCGGCGAAGACCAGCTTCCCCGCGTGCCCCTCGACGCTCTGGGCCGGGAAGCCGGGGAGCTCGGTGAAGGGCACCGCCACGCCGGCCTTGGCCTCCGGGCTATCGGCGAGGGCGCCCAGGCCGGAACCCAGGACGATGGCCAGCTCCGGAGCGAAGGGGGCCCGCGCTTTGAGGGCGGAGAGGGCGGCGTCGAGGTCCATGGGCGCTCCCTAGGGCTGCACGTCGAGGGCGATCGTGGCGGTGAAGTCCGGGGCCTGGGCGTCGGGGCTGATCAGCCGGGTGTAGACGAGGTAGACCAGCGGCGTGTCCTTGTTGCCCCGCAGCACCACGCGGTAGCCCGGGTCGCTCGCGCTGGTGAAGGCGAAGGGGGTGACGTAGCCCGGGATCTTGACCTCGAGCCGCGCCCCGGAGGGTAGCGGGGCGGAGAGGGAGCTCAGCCGGAGCTGGTAGGCCGTGTCCTTGCTCAGCGTGAAGCGGCTGTAAAAGGCCTCGGCGGCGCTGGTGTTGGGGTAGGTCCCATCCACACGGGTGGCCTTCGCCATGCTGAAGCTCAAACCCGTGAGGGCGCCGGCGAGGCTGTTCGGATCCGCCCCCCAGGTCACCACCACGGGCGCACCGGGGCCGCTGGTCGGCCGGGGCCAGGGGATGTTGAAGGAGGCCGCCAGGGGGGTGATCACCGTGTCCGGGAAGATCGCGGCAAGGTCCACGGCCTCCGAACTGGACTTGGCCTCCTTGAGCCGGGCGAGCTGGAGGAAGACGTTGGGACGGTCCGTCTGGTCGCTCGGTGAGGTTATCCCGAAGAAGCGCTGGGCCGCGACCGGATTGATCTTCGCCCAGTCCGTCGCGGTGCCCGGGCTGGGCAGGCTGTTGGCTTTGAGCACGATCTCCCACGCGAGCCCGGCCAGGGCAGGCCCCGAAGTGGGGCCATTGACAATGGACCCGAGGGCGCGCACGTCCATGTTCACGCTCGAGGCCGCGGTGGTGTCGGCGAGGTAGGGGGACTTGAGGTACGAGGCCGCCATCAGATAGGGCATCGTCTCCAGGAGGGCCTGGTCCGGCTGCATGTCGGGCAGGACCTTCCCTGTCGGGTAGATGTTGTAGGCCTGTCCGGTCCAAAGGCCGTTCCTGGCGAAGATCGGGAGCAGGACGCCCTCGTCGAAGGCGTCGTCGTCGTTTGCGCCGCCCTTGATGGAACCGAAGTAATGGATGGACGCGCCGTTCTGCGGGTCGACGGTCAGCGCAAGGGGGTAGCGGCTGCGGTCGTATTCGACGAAGGAACCCCGGGGCTCCGAGACGCCTCGGCGATAGTGCAGGTCGAGAGCCTCCCCGGGACTCGGGGTGCCCAGGCCGCTGACGCTGTATCCGAAGGCCGTGTCGAGGATGGCGAGCACGCGACTTCCGGTCCCGGTAGGTTCCAGGGTGGCGTTGGCCAGCTGGGTGTAGGAGGGAACGCTGAGCCACCACTTGTCGTTCAATCCGACGTCGAAGGTGACCGTGGCGTCCGAGGAGGCCTTCGTCCCGGGCGTGGGATTCCCGGCGGGTGCGCTGCCGTCCAGGCCTTTCCGGAGGGAGTAGATGACCCGGTCGTTGATTGAGAGGCCGCTGTTGATCCCGGCCGGGTCCCCGATGACACGGATGGCGCTGCCGACGATGGGAATTGAACTCGCCACCTCGATGAAATGGTCAGCATCCTTCGAAACATCCTTGAAGGTCGCGGTGCCATCGCTGCTGGCGGCGCTGGACTGTACGTTGATCCAGACCCTCGACTTCGTCCCGTCGGGTGCCGTCTCGTCCTTCCCTTCCCACAGGACGATCTGGACCCCCCGGGCCGGGAGGGTCTTGAAGTTCGCCGCGTTGGTCTCCAGTCCGGTGGGCACGCCCGCGGCGTCGGTCACGAGGGGGATGCGCGTGTAGGTCACCTTGGCCGTGACCGTGATCGTGCCTGCGGTGGAGCCGCTCCCCGAACTGTCGGACTTCTTGCCGGAGCAGCCGGCCAGCACGGCGAGGCCGAGGGCGGCGACGAGGACCCTCACGGGCCGATTCAAAGGGAGGAACCACGCCATGCAAACCTCGGAAACACAAGAAAATCCAGGCTACCACGGGGCCCGGGCGGCGTCCCGCGGCATTGCGGGCGCCCTGCCTCCGGTGCGTCGGAGCGTAGATTGGTTCGAGGGTCCCGGGCAGCCGGCGCGGCTATCTGCGGCTCTCGCCCACAAGCGCGTTCTGCGCCACCAGCTCGGCGGGGATCTCCTCCACGTCATTCAGGTAGGGCAGGGGATTCTGGTGCTCGCCGCCCAGGCGGAGCTCGAAGTGGAGGTGCGGACCCGTGGCGTTGCCCGTGCGGCCCACTTCGGCGATCTTCTGGCCCCGGCGGACGATGTCGCCCACCTGGACGAAATTGGCCCGGTGATGGGCGTAGTGGGTGATCACGCCGTTCCCGTGGTCCACGGTGATGTAGTTGCCGTACTGCCGGTGCCGGCCCATGGCGATGACGACCCCGTCCTGGGCGGCGTAGACGTCGGTGCCGAGGGGGGCGTTCAGGTCCAGGCCCCGGTGCCGGCCCCGGTAGCGGACCCGGCGCTTCTTGCTCTTCCGCGCGGCGGCCTGCTTCACCCGGACCACGCGGGTCCGCATGCGAGGACCCCAGGCGGAGCTGATGGTGCGCGTCTCCACGGGCCAGAGGAGGTCCAGGTGGTTGGGGTCCGCGGGCTCGAAGGGGGGAGGGGCCGGAGCCTCGGGAGTCTCGGGAACGACGGGCTGGGTGAGGCCCGCGATCGAGGCGGGGGATGCCTTCAAGGCCTGGTCGAGCCTGGACTGGGGCCCGAGGGTGCCGGGGATGTCCTGGGTCGGCGTCTCGGGCAGCAGGTTGCCAGTCTGGATCGCCGCCAACACGGGGGTCTCCGGCAGGGACTCCAGGGCCGGCGCGGGGGATCCGATGGTCAGCCGCTGTCCCAGGGAGAGCCGTGCCAGGTTGACGCCCGGGTTCAGGTCCATCAGCTGGGCCAGGCTGAGGCCGTGGGCTCGCGCGATGGAGGAGGCGCTGTCCCCCTTGCGAACCGTGACCTGCCCGGACGGGTTGAGGGCCTTGGCGACCGCCTTCGCCGAGCGGTGCGCCTGGGGCTTCGAGTGCCGTCGGTGCCGGGGCTTCGCGGCAAAGGCCTGGCTTCCAAGCGCGGCGATGACCAGAGTCAGGACGGCGTGTCGCATGGGGCTCCCGGGGGATGGAAATCCTGGCGTGCCAGGACCACGGGGTGGACGCGAACAGCTTCTGAACGCGAAGGAATCTCAATTCTAACGTGCGGGTGCGGATGGGTAAATGACAGTTATTTCCACCTACCCCTCGGTGGGGCTTGACGCCAAGCCGGGAGGCAGGGCGTCCCAGGGCAGGGTGACGGTTCCCCGTCGCCCTCCTTCCTTGAGCAGGAGGCGTACCGGTCCCAGTGTCATGCCGTGGCCCAGGGCCTTGAGCATGTCGTAGAGGGTGAGCAGGCCTCCCGTGACGGCGGCCAGGGCTTCCATCTCCACGCCGGTCCGTCCGGTGATCCGCACCTCCGCGCGGAGCCAGGCCCGGTGGCGCTCGGCGTCCCAGGCGTGGTCCACGGTGACGGCCTCCAACAACAACGGATGGGCCAGTGGGATGATGTCGGCGGCGCGCTTGGCGCCGTTCACGGCGCCGATCCGCGCCACGGACCAGGGGTCGCCCTTGGCGAGCCCCTCGCCTCCGTCGGCAAGGGCCCAGGCCATGGCGGCGGGCACCTCCAGGTAGCCCGCGGCCACGGCGCGGCGGAGGGTCGTTGCCTTCCCCGAAACGTCCACCATGCGGGGGCGCCCCTCGGAATCCAGGTGGGTCAGTTCGGCCATGGCAGCTCAGGCGGGGAGGAAGGCGAGGAGGATGTCCCGCAGGGCGGCAGTGTCCGGGGCATAGGCCCGGGGGCCGCAGGCGGCGAGGGCCTCGGCGGGGTAGAATCCGTGGCCCACGGCGATGGACGGTACGCCGGCCGCCGCGGCCATGTCCAGGTCGAAGGGTGTGTCGCCGATCATGAGCAGGTCCGAGGGCGCCAGTCCCGTGAGGTCCAGGATGCGGTGGAGGCTCTCGGGATCCGGCTTACCGCTGGCCACGTCATCGGGCGTGATGACGGGCTCGAAGACTCCGGTCCAGCCGAAGGCGGCGAGCTGGCGGTCCAGGGGCACGCGCCGCTTGGACGTGGCCAGGGCCATGGCCTGGCCGCGGCTCCGCAGCTCCGAGACGAGCTCAGACATGCCCTCGAAGGGGCGGATGAGGTGCTCGTGGTCGGCGTGGCCGAAGCTGCGGTAGGCGGGCAGGACCTCGTCGGGTCCCATCCCGAGCGGACCGAAGGCGCGCCGGATGCCTTCCTCCACTGGCAGTCCGACGTACTTCAGCCACTCGGCCATGAGGCCGGGTTTCAGCCCCAGTCGCGCCAGGGCGTGGGCCATCCCGGCCTCGATGAGGGGGCGGCTGTCCACCAGGGTCCCGTCGAAGTCCCAGACGATCAGCGTCATGGCCGGCCCTCCGGCTCCAGGGCGCGTCCGGTCATCTCGTCGGGCAGCACCTCCCGCTCGGTGCCGAAGACGCCTTCCCACTTGGCGATGACCACCGAGGCGAGGCCGTTGCCCACAACGTTGATCATGGTCCGGGCCATGTCCATGATCTCGTCCACCGCCAGGAGCATGGCGATCCCGGCTTCGCCGGGAAGGCCGAAGCTGGCGCAGGTGCCGGCGATGATCACCAGGGTCGCCCGGGGCACGCCCGCGACGCCTTTGCTGGTGAGCATGAAGGTGAAGACCATGGCGATCTGGGCCACGAAGCTCATGTGGATGCCCGCCGCCTGGGCGATGGTGAGGCTGGCGAGCACGAGGTAGAGGGTGGAGCCGTCCAGGTTGAAGCTGTAGCCCGTGGGGATGACGAAGCTGGCCACCCGCCGGGGCACGCCGAAGCGCACGGTCTCCTCCAGCAGCTTGGGCAGGGCGGCCTCGCTGCTGGCGGTGCTGAAGGCCGTCAGGGCCGGGTCCTTGATGGCCCTCAGGAAGCCCAGGATGGGGATGCGGAACATCAGCATCACCGGCACGAAGACCAGTCCGAAGAGGCAGAGCAGGGCGAAGTAGAGGCTGCCCACCAGCTGGGCGTACTGGCCCACGAGGTGGAGCACCGCCGGCCAGCCCTTGAGCAGGACGCCGTTGATGGTCTGGCCCGCGGCCATGTGGCTCACGTTGTAGGCCATGGCGCCGAAGACGCCGATGGGGGTGAGGGCCATCACCATGTCGGTGTACTTGAACATCACCTGGGCGAGGGCCTGGAAAAAGGTGAGGACCGGCTGTCCCTTCTCCCCGGTGCGGGTCAGGGCGATCCCGAACAACGTCGCGAAGACCACCACCGGCAGGATGTCGCCCTCGGCGGCGTGCTTGAAGAAGTTGCTGGGGAACACGTGCTGCAGCGTCTCCCAGAGCGTCTTGGGAGCCGCGATGGCCGTATGGGCATCCAGCCGGAGCGGCAGGCCTTCGCCCGGCCTCACCCAGTTGGCGATGGCCAGGCCGATGAAGAGGGCGAGGGTGGTGACGATCTCGAAGTAGAGAAGCGCCTTGCCCCCCATCCGCCCGACGGCCTTGATGTCCCCGGTCTGGGCGATGCCCGAGATGATGGTGGCCACCAGGATGGGGACGATGATGCTCTTGATGAGGCTGATGAAGGCCTTGGAGAGGAACTGGAAGAAATTGAAGGCCTGCGGGTAGGCGTCCTGGGGCAGGAAGCCTCCCAGGACCACGCCCATCACGAGGCCCACGAAGATCCAGAACGTGCTCGACCGGTACCAGGGACCCTTCGTTGCGCTCACGCCAGCCTCGAGACAGGAAACGGAAAGTGTCCCATGGATGGCCGGGCCGGGAGGCTCCAGGCGGTGGCCCGAGGGCTGCCCGGCCCGCCGGAGAAGGATCCGGGCCGACCCGGGCAGACCCCGGGTAGTCTGGAGGACCGGTCCGATCGGGCCAGACTCTGGAGCAGCCTTGAGCCGTAGCTGGCATCCCCTGAACACGGTGTTCCTGACCGGAACGCTGGCCCTGGCCCTCGTCCTGGTGCCCCTCAAGCTCGCCCTCCAGGGGCTGCGGTGGAGCGAGGCCCTGGTCTGCCTGGGCATGGTCTTCGCCATCGGCACCGCCATCAGCGCGGGCTACCACCGCCTGTTCGCCCACCGGGCCTACACGGCCAGCACGCCGGTGCGCTTCGTGCTGCTCTGCCTGGGCGCCGCCAGCTTCGAGAACTCGGCCCTGAAGTGGGCCTCGGACCACCGGCTGCACCACCGGCACGTGGACACGGACCGCGATCCCTACCCGATCCAGAAGGGCTTCTGGCACGCCCACTGGCTGTGGGTGATGGAGGGGCGGGATATCGACTTGCAGGGCGTCGCCGACCTGCAGAAGGACCGCCTTGTGATGTGGCAGCACCGGAACCACTTCAAGATCGGCGCGGTGGTGGCCCTCATCCCGGTGGGCATCGGCCTCGCGACCGGAAATGTCTGGGGCCACCTGGTCATCGGGCTGGTCCTGCGCATCGTGCTGACCCACCACACCACCTTTCTCATCAACAGCGCCGCCCATGCCTTTGGCGGCAGACCCTACACCGACGCCAACAGCGCCCGGGACAACTGGCTCCTGGCGCCGCTCACCTACGGCGAGGGCTTCCACAACTTCCACCACATGTGGCAGTGGGACTACCGCAACGGCGTGGCCTGGTACCACTGGGACAGCACCAAGTGGATCCTGAACCTCCTGGCCTGGGTCGGCCTCGTCTCCCGGTTCCGGCGCGTGCCCGAAGCCGCCGTGCGCCGGGCCCGGCTCGCCATGGAGGAGAAGCGCCTGAAGGAGCGGCTGGCCCTGTCCAGCCCCGGCGTCGCCGAGGCGATGGCCACGCGCCTGGCCGAGGCCCGGGCCCGTCTCGACGCGGCCCTGGCGGGCTGGCAGGAGCGCCGGGAGGCGTGGGAGGCCAAGAAGGCCACGTGGCAGGCCCAGGGCGCCGCACGGGCCGAGGCCTGGCGCGCCGCCCGCGCGGAGTGGAAGGCCGCCATGGCCGCGCACCGGGAGGAGCTGAAGGCCGCCTGGCGCGAGTGGCGCGCCGCGCGGACGGAGGCCCGGCAGGTGCTCGCCTTCGCCTGATTTGGCATGATGGACGGGAACGGAACGCCCAGGAGCGCTTGAATGGCCGCCTTCGACATGATCGTGATCGGCTCCGGCCCGGGCGGTTACATCGCCGCCATCCGGGCCGCCCAGCTGGGGCTGTCCACCGCCCTGGTGGAGAAGGATCCGGCGGGCCTGGGCGGCACCTGCCTGCGTCGGGGCTGCATCCCCGCCAAGACCTGGCTGGAGACCGCCCACCGCTTCGAGCACATGCACGAGCTGGCGGAGTACGGCATCGCCGGCGTGGACGTGTCGAACCTGCGCGCGGACCTCGACGCCATCGTGAAGCGCAAGAACCGCATCGTGCTGAAGAACGGCAAGGGCATCGAGTTCCTCATGAAGAAGAACAAGGTGCAGGTCCTGAAGGGCTTCGGGAAGCTGCTCGGCGGCGGGCGCGTGGAGGTGAAGGGCGAGGCCGGCGCCGAGGTCCATGACGCGAAGCGGATCATCCTCGCCACGGGCTCGGTGCCCCGGGAGTTGCCGGGCCTGGAGACCGACGGGATCCGCGTCCTCAACAGCGACCACATCCTGGACATGACGGAGCTGCCCAGCCACCTTGTGATCCTGGGCGCGGGCGCCATCGGCGTGGAGTTCGCCAGCACCTTCGCCCGCTTGGGCTCGAAGGTCACCCTGGTGGAGCTGATGGACCAGCTGGTGCCCGTGGAGGACACGGACATCGGCGCGGAGCTCGCGAAGGTCTTCACCAAGACCTACAGGATGGACGTCCGGGTGAAGACGAAGATCACCCGCCTCGAGCGGCATGCGGACAAGGTGGTCTGCCACCTCGAGGGCGAGAAGCCCGGCGCGATCGAGGCGAGCCACGTGCTCATCGCCGTGGGCCGCGCGCCGGTCACGGGAAGCATCGGCCTGGAGGCCACCAAGGCCAAGGTGGACCGCGGCTACGTCGAGGTGGACGCGATGATGCAGAGCGCCGAGCCCGGCCTCTACGCCATCGGCGACATCGTGAAGACGCCCTGGCTCGCCCACGTGGCCAGCGACGAGGGCATCGTGGCGGCCGAGCACGCCGCCCAGGGCCTCGGGAAGGACGTGCATCCCCATCCGGTGAACTACGACCGGGTGCCCGGGTGCACTTACTGCGATCCCGAGATCGGCAGCGTGGGCCTGACTGAGCGCAAGGCGCGGGACCTGGGCCACGACGTGAAGGTGGGCAGTTTCCCCTTCATGCCCATGGCCAAGGCGAACATCGTGGGCCAGCCCTACGGCTTCATCAAGATCGTCTCCGAGGCGAAGTACGGCGAGATCCTGGGCATCCACATCATCGGCCCCAAGGCCACGGAGCTGGTGGCCAGCAGCGTGGCGCTGCTGGCAGGCGAGATGACCGTGGACGAGCTGATCGCCACCATGTACCCGCATCCCACCTTGAACGAGGTCTTCCCCGAAGCCGCCCGGGCCGTCCAGGGCCGGGCGCTCAACCTGTGAGGTCCGTCGAATGCTGCCCCTGAACCGAGCCGGCTACGTCACCGAGGGGGCCTTCAAGGGCTGGTGGGTCCAGATCCAGGAGTCCGAGGGCGTGGGCTTCATCGTCATCAAGGCCCTGGATTCCGGCATGAACGACACGAAGCTGTTCCAGGGCCCCTTCGCGGACATGGAAGGGGTGGAGCATTATTTCCGCAAGCACCAGCTCCAGGTGGACTGGAAGGACTGATCCGGCTCCGGAGGGAGCGATGAACACTGATACCGCCTCCCATGGTGAAGCCCGCCTGCGGGCCAGGCTCGACGAGGCCCTGGCGGAACTGCCCTACGCCCGGCGCGTCCTCTTCGGCGGGCCCTGCTGCTTCGCTGGCGCCAACCTTTTCGCCTTCATCCGGGAGGACGGGCGGCTGGGCCTGGTCTTCCAGGACGCCTCGGACGCAGAGGCCCTGCGCAGCCTTCCCGGCGCGGAGCCCTGGTTCCCCGACCGTTCCCGCGGAGCCATTCCGCGGGCGGTGCTGCTTCCGCCGGCGCTGGTGGAGGACCAGGAGGGCCTCGCCCGCTGGGTCCAGCGGGCCCACGCCCAGGCGTTAACGGCGCCCCGGACACCCTCCCGGCGCTGAGCGCGACCCTACCGGGAGGCGCCGTCCCTGCCGCGCAGGTCCCCGGGGTCCGGCGCCCACGCCTCCACCCACCGCTGGGCCAGGATGCGCAGGACGAGGCCAGCCAGTCCGGTCCAGGCCAGGGCCAGGCAGGTGCAGCCCACGGCGAGCCAGAGCGCCGCCGGGAGGCCCGCGGGCGCCAGGGTGCCATAGGGGGACGGGTGCCCCCGGAGCATCAGCACCCTGCCGCCGAGGGCCACGCCCAGGCTCCCGGCCGCCAGCGACAGAAGCGCGACGCGGAGCACCGCCGCGGCCCAACGCTGCCAGGACCCCGTGCCCTGGAAGGCCACGTAGGGGCCGCCGAGCAGGCCCACCGGGCCGAGGGCCGCCGCCGCGCAGGCCGCGTGCACCGCGAGGAAGGCCGGATCCGGCGCGAGGGCGTGGGCCGTCCACGCCGTCGCGAGGGCCACCACGGCCGCCACGGCCCCCACCCCCACACCCCGCGCCGTGCGGCGCAGCTCGTAGACAGGGTCGGGACGGAGAAGGGGCGCGCGGGGCGGCGCGTAGGGTTGCATGGCGGACTCCACGCTTGCCGTGCGGGAAGGCGCGCCGGAGGTTCCGCGGGGAAAGGTTCCTAGCACCTCGCGCAGAAGTGGGGCGGGGCGGGGAGCGCCGCGATCCTCTCGAAGGCCTGCCGCCACGCGGCCTCCGGGCCCCGGAAGGCCGCCACGTCCGGGCTGAGGTCCTTCAAGGCATGGAGCAGGGTGGGGTCGCCGGGAAGGGGCAGGCAGGGCACGGGCCGGCCCAGGGCGGCCCGGAGGGAGGCCCTCAGGGCCTCGGACACGGGCGTCGCGGAGGACAACGCGAGGGGCCCCACGAGGATCTCGGCGCCCGCGGGAGCTTCGAGGCCCGGCCAGAGGAAGGATTCGAAGCCGCCGCCGACCGCGGTCCATTCCGGCTGCCGGAACACCTCCTTCCGGCGCGCCTTGTCCCAATCCGGGAGGAAGGCCTTCAGCTCGGCCTTCTCAAGGGGCGCCAGGGGCGCCTTCGGCAACTCGAGGGGCCGCGCGGCCCGGATGCGCCCCGGCAGCCGCTTGGCCAGCATGGGCCGACCGTCGAGCCAGGGCAGCCCGGCGTCCAAGGCGCAGATCAATGCGCCCAGCCGCCGCCGATGGTGGTGGAAGGCCGCCTCCGGGATCGCGCCGGGCAGGAGGAGCACGGCGACGAGGTTCAGGCCTAGTCCGGCCTCCTGCGCCGCGGCGATGGCCGCCAGGGGCTCCAGCAGGTCCGGGGCGTGGGTGGAGGCCACCAGCACCTGGGGCAGGCCGTGGGCCTTCATCCTCTCGATCGCCAGGAGATCCAGGCCGGGTCCGGGCCCGGTGAGCAGGGAGCCGCCCAGCTCGGCGGCGAGGCGCAGGGCGAGGGGGTTCACGGGCGGGCCGCCATGGGGGAAGGGTAGCGGGGATTCCGCGGGCACCGGGTTACCCTGGAAGCCGATGACCTCGACCCCCACGCGCTGCTTCCTCCTCGCCCGGCAGGACCCCCAGGAGACGGAGCGCGCCGTGGAGGAGCACCTGAAGGAGCTGGCGGAGCTGGCCCGGGCCGCGGGGCTGGAGCCCGTGGCCCACAGGAAGCTGCGCCGACCCACACCCGAAGCCCGGACCTTCTACGGCAAGGGGCAGCTCGACCTCGCCGCCTCGGAGGCCAAGGCCGCCGGCGCGACCCTGCTGCTCTGCGACGACGACCTCAGCGGCAGCCAAGCCCGCAACATCGAGAAGGCCACGGGGCTCGCCTGCCTGGAGCGGACGGGGCTGATCCTCTCCATCTTCGAGCAGCGGGCCCAGACCCGGGAGGCCCGCGCCCAGGTGGAGCTGGCCCGCTGCGAGTACGAGCTGCCCCGCCTCAAGGGCGCCTGGACGCATCTCGAGCGGCAGGTCGGCGGCGTGGGCGTGCGCGGCGGCCCCGGCGAGACCCAGATCGAGGTGGACCGCCGCATGACCCGGACCCGCATCGCCCAGCTGAAGAAGGAGCTGGCCCACCTAGAGCAGGTGCGGGAGACCCAGCGCCAGGGCCGCATGGAGGGCCTGCCCCGCATCGCCCTGGTGGGCTACACCAACGCCGGGAAGACCACGCTGCTGAGGGCCCTCACCGGGCAGGGGGAGCCGAAGGACATGCTCTTCGCGACCCTGGACACCACGACCCGGCGGGCCTGGCTGGGCGCCGACGACGAGACCGGCAAGCCCAAGCAGGCCCTGGTCAGCGACACCGTGGGCTTCATCCGCAAGCTCCCCCACCAGCTCGTGGCGGCCTTCCGCTCGACCCTGGGGGAGGTGCGCACCGCCGACGCGCTGCTGGTGGTGGCGGACGCGGCCAGCCCCGAGCTCGACGCCCACCTCAAGGTGGTGGGGACCACGCTGCGGGAGATCGGCTGCGGGGACCATCCGCGGCTCCTGGTGCTCAACCAGGTGGACCGGCTCACGCGCCCGCGCCGGATCGATCTGCGCAAGAAGCATCCTC
>JBDIBF010000023.1:0-39590 GCA_039812765.1 Holophagaceae bacterium | reverse complement strand
GTCCGCGAGGCCATGTGGTTCCCGGAGTACCTGCCCATCCACCACGAGCCCGCGGGCGTGCCGGAGCACGCCCACGCCTGAGGCGCGCCGGGCAGCCTACACTCGAGGGGGCCGGCGCGATGACCGGCCCCCTTCCGCATCCCGACCCGTGACGTCCCCCGAGGCCCTGTTCCAGCGAGCCCACGCCCTGCACCGGTCCGGAGACCTCGCCGGCGCGGCGGTGGGCTACCGGGAGGTCCTGGCGGCGGCGCCCGGCCATGGCGAGGCCCTCCACTTCCTCGGCGTGGTCGCCTGGCAGCAGGGCCGGCCCGGGGAGGCCGAGCCCCTCCTCCGCCGGGCCCTGGCGGCCGGGGCCACCGCGCCCCGCCACTGCAACCTGGGCGGGGTGCTCCGGCAGAGGGGCGACCTGCCCGGGGCCCTCGCGGCGTACCGGGAGGCCCTGCGCCTGGATCCGGGCGATGCGGGTGCGCGGACGGGGCTGAAGGACGCGCTGGCGCGCCACGGCCTCGCCCTGGCGGAGGGGCGGGCCTTCCCGGAGGCGGAGGCCGCCTTCCGCGAGCTCCTGGCCCTCGAGCCGCGCCATGCCGCGGCGCTGAACAACCTCGGCAAGCTGGTCCAGCGACAGGGCGATCTGGAAGCCGCCCTGGCCCTCTTCGACCGCGCCCTGGCGGTGGACCCGGGCTACGGGCTGGGGCGCTTCAACCGCGGCATCTGCGCCCTCGGCCTGGAGCGCCTCCCCGAGGGCTGGGCCGACCTGGAGGCCAGCGTCGACTTCTGGATCCACACCATGGACCGGCGGCGGGACGCGCCCTGGGCGGGCGCGCCCCTCTGGGACGGCGTCTGCCTCGAGGGGAAGCGCCTCCTGGCCTGGGGCGACCAGGGCCTCGGGGACGAACTGCTCTTCGCTGGCCTGATCCCGGACCTGCAGGCCCGGGGCGCGCGGGTCCACGTGGACTGCGAACCCCGCCTCGCCCGGCTCCTGGAGCGATCCTTCCCCAGCCTGCGCGCCTGGCCGCGGGGCGGTGCGGGGCCGGACCCGCAGGACCTAGACCTGCAGGCGCCGGGGCTGTGGCTCGCGGGGCGGCTGCGCCCCGACTTCGGGTCCTTCCCCCGGCGCGCGGGCTACCTGCGGGCGGATGGGGATCTGACGGCCGGGCTGAGGGCACGCTACGGGGGGCCCGGCGTCCGGCGGATCACGGGCATCGCGTGGCGCAGCGGGCCGCGGGACCGACCCTCGCCCCGCGGCCTTCCCCTGCCGGAGCTGGCCGCGGCCCTGCCCCTCGAGGGGGTGCGCTACGTGGACCTGCAATACGGGGACACCGCGGAGGAACGGGCCGAAGCCCGGTCGGCCAATCCCGGTTTCGACCTCCTCCACGACGACGGGGTGGACCAGCTCCGGGACCTGGATCGCTTCGCGGCCCAGGTGGCCGCCTGCGACGACGTGGTCACCATCGGCAACACCACCGCCCACGTGGCCGGGGCCCTGGGCGTGCCCGGCCTCGTGCTGCTCCCGGTCCAGTCCCTCACCTGGTACTGGTTCCGGGAGCGGCCGGAGAGCCCCTGGTACCCGGGGCTGGACCTGCTCCGCCAGCGGGCGGCGGGCGACTGGTCGGCGCCGCTGGCGGAACTGCGGGAGCGCCGCCGGGCCCTGGACTAGGGGCGTCGTCCGGCGGCCACGCGGGCCTCGTGGGCCGCGGTGCTGGCCTCGATCCCGCGCTCCTCCACCTCGCCGACCAGGTCGTAGGCGTGGGCCTGGGTGACGCGCACCTTCTGGATGCTGCCGATGACGGGCTCGCCGCCGACGATGAGGACGTTGCCGTCCACCTCGGGGGCCTGGCCGGCGTGGCGGCCCTTGAGGATGAGCTCGGTCTCCTCGTGGACGCCCTCGATCAGGACGTCGAGCACCTGGCCCACCTTCTCCCGGTTCTTCTCCCGGGCGATCCGCTGCTGCAGCTCCATCAGCTTGCGCTTGCGGCTGTTCTTGGTGCGCTTCGGGACGGGGTCGCCCAGGGCGTGGGCCGGCGTGCCCTCCTCGGGGGAATAGGTGAAGACGCCCACGTGGTCGAAGCGGGCCTCCTCCACGAAGGACCGGAGCTCCTCGAAAGCCTCCTCGGTCTCGGCGGGGAAGCCCACGATGAAGTTCGAGCGGATGGCGATGCCCGGCACGATGGACCGCAGCTTGGCGAGGAGCTTGAGGAAGGAGGCCTTCGAACCGCCCCGGGCCATCTCCTTCAGGACCTTCGCGTCGGCGTGCTGGAGGGGCAGGTCCAGGTACTTCGCGCAGTTCGGCGTCTCCGCGATCGCCCGCATCATGCCGTCGCTGAGGCGGTTGGGGTAGGCGTAGTGGATGCGGAACCAGCGCAGGCCCTCCACCTCGCCCAGGGCCCGGATGAGCTTCTCCAGGGCGTCGGGGTCGCCGAAGTCCCGGCCGTAGTCCGTGGTGTCCTGGCCCACGAGGCTGATCTCCAGGACGCCGTCGCGGACGAGCCGCTCGGCTTCCGCCACCACGCTGGCGATGCTGCGGCTGCGCTGGCCGCCCCGCAGCTTCGGGATGATGCAGAAGGCGCAGGCGTGGTCGCAGCCCTCGCTGATCTTGAGGTAGGCCGTGGCCTTGGGCGTGGTGAGCAGGCGGGGCGAATGCTCGTCGTAGAGGTAGTCCGGGTTCTGCTCAGGCTCGAAGAGGCGGTCGCCGGCGCCGATGACCTCGGCGATCTGCTCGATGTCCCGGGTGCCGAGGCAGGCGTCGATCTCGGGGATGTCGGCCAGCAGCTCGTCCCGGTAGCGCTCCACGAGGCAGCCGGCCACCACGAGCTTGCGGCACTTCCCGGTCTGCTTGTGGCCGGCGGCCTCCAGGATGGCCTCCACGCTCTCCTTCTTGGCGGAATCGATGAAGCCGCAGGTGTTCACCACCAGCACCTCGGCCTCCTCGGCCCGGGGGGTGATCCGGAAGCCCTTGAGCCGCAGGTGCCCCAGCATGACCTCGCTGTCGACGAGGTTCTTGGGGCAGCCCAGGGACATGAATCCGACGGTGGTCAACCTTCCTCCAGGGCCCCGGCCAGGGGCGCGTCCCGGCCCGGGGGAGGCCCCGGCCGAACCTTCGAGTTTACCTTGCAAGTCTTAACAATTCCTCAAAAAAGCCCCATGGTAGACTCCCTGGAACTCCGGATCCCCATGAAACTGCACCTGATGGTGGAAGGCGCCCGCCACTCGATCGAGCTGACCGAGGAGGGCTTCACTGTGGGCCGGGGGGAGGCCGCCAACCTGCGCCTCTCCGCCAACGCGGTGTCGCGGGTCCACGCCCGCTTCCTCCTGAAGGACGGCAGGCCCTGCGTCATGGACCTGCGCAGCCTCAACGGCACCACCGTGGGCGGCCACCCGATCACCGGCCCGACGCCCATCAAGCCCGGGGACACGGTGTTCCTGGGCGAGGTGCCCATCGAGATCCTGGACGAGAAGGCCCCGACGCCGACGCCCCAGCCGCCGCCCCGGGCCTCCGGCGGGCACCAGGCCAGCGGCGCGCTGAACATGCTCTCGGTTCCGAAGGCCAGCAGCTCGAAGATCAGCCTGGAGGACCGCGCCTTCGACCAGAGCGGCTCCATCATGATCCCCCACGCGAGCCTGGAGAAGATGCTGGCCCAGCAGGCCGGGGAGGCCGCCACCAGCAGCACCACCCAGCTCTTCCAGCGCCTGGCGGCCATGGCGGGCACCCTGCTGCGGGCGGCCGGCCTGGAGGAGCTGCTGGGCTCCGTGATGAACCTGGTGACCAGCCAGATCCCCTGCCAGCGCGGCTTCATCCTCCTGGCGGACCCCAGCGGCGCCCTGGTTCCCGAGCTGGTGTGGGAGGAGAAGCCGGGGCAGAGCGCGGCCCCCATCAGCCGCACCATCGCCCACACGGCCATGAAGGACCGGGTCACCATCCTCACCACCGACGCGCGCCTCGACCCCCGCTTCGCCGCCGGGGACAGCATCAAGATCCACGGCATCACGTCGGCCCTCTGCGCGCCGCTCATCGTGGACGACCAGAGCCTGGGCGTCATCTACCTGGAGACCAGCCTCAACAAGGGCGGCTTCAAGCGGGAGGACGAGCACCTGCTCAGCGCCATGGCGAATTTCGCGGCGGTGGGCATCGCCCGCGAGCGCGAGGCCAAGTTCCGCCAGCGGCTGGAGCGCTACCACAGCCCGCAGATCGTGGACCAGATCCTCAAGAGCAGCCAGAGCGCCGAGGCGCCGGTGCTCCAGGCCCAGCGCAGCGAGGTCTCGGTGCTCTTCGCCGACATCAGCGGCTTCACGCGCATGAGCGAGGGCATGGAGCCCCTCATGCTGGCGAACATCCTCAACCGGGCCTTCGAGGTGATGACCGAGCAGGTCTTCGCCCGGGGCGGGACGCTGGACAAGTACATCGGCGACGCCATCATGGCCTTCTTCGGCGCGCCCCAGCCCGACCCCGACCACGCGCGCCACGCGGTGGACGCGGCCATCGCCATGCAGCAGGTCCTGCTGCAGCTCAACCGCGACCGGCCCGAGGGCTGGCCCGAGCTGCACATGCGCATCGGCATCAACAGCGGCGAGGCCTTCGCCGGGGACATCGGCTGCGAGAAACGCATGGACTACACGGTCATGGGCTCCACCGTCAATCTCGCCTCCCGCCTCGAGAGCGCCGTCGCCAAGTCCGGCATGGTGGTTGTCGGCCCCCGCACCGCCGAGCTCATCGGCACCGCCGGCCTGCGGGAGATGGAGGCCTGCACCCTCAAGGGCATCGAGCACGCCGTGCGGCCCTTCGAGGTGCTCTGGCAGGACGCGACGGTGACGATCTGAGGGGGAGCCCCTCCGCCGGTGTCAGTCGAAGGCCACGACCTTGGAGACGGTGCGCGCCTCGCCGTTGCGGAGGTAGCAGCCCCGCAGCACGACGGCCGGGTGGACCTCCCCCGACCCCGGATCCGCGAAGGCCTGCACGGGCTGGAGGGCGACCTCGCCCGGGCCCAGCGGGGCCTCGGCCATCCGGTAGGGCGTCTGCTCCCGCCCATAGGGGTTCTTCGCCGCCGGGTATCGGAAGCCGGGCCGCCCGAGCACGTCGAGCACCACCGCCTCGGCGGCCACGGGCACGCCGGGCGTGCGGGCCGCCAGGGCGTCCCCCGTCCGGGCGACCTCGCCCGCCGCGTTGTTCATCAACGTCTCCACGGCCCGGATCTTCGCCTTCTCCCGCTGCCCCAGGAGCGCCGGGATCGCGATGGCGGCCGCGATGCCCGTGGAGGGCAGCACCGTCACGAGCATGGCCAGGGCCACGATGCCGGTGACGAGGCCGGTGGCCCGGGGCGGCGCGTAGGACTCCGGATGCTCCGCGTGCTCGCGCTTGGCGCGGCCGTGGCGCACCAGGGCCAGGATGCCGAAGAGGATGGCGAAGGGCGCGCCGAGGAGGCAGAGCAGGTGGCTGCAGATGCCCAGGATGCCGAAGGTCTTGGAGGACTTCGCGCTGGGGGGCTGGGGGAGGCCGTCGACGGCGGAGCGGGGGGGCGTGTAGGGCGTCTCGGCCATGGAAGCGTCCGATCGGTTGGGTTCAGGTGAGGGAGACCATTCGCCAGATCCCGTAGGCCGCCATGGCGACGGCGAGCACGCCCCCGGCGCGGAAGAGGCGCTGCTGGGCGGCCCGCCCGGCGAGGCCAGGAAAGCGGCGCACGAGCCAGGGCGAGGCGAGGAGCAGGAGGGCCAAGCCGTAGAGTGGAATCGAGAACGCGTTGAAGGCCGTGGCCTCGGCGAGGCGGCCGTGGGAGATGGCGCAGAAGCCCCGGGTCAGCCCGCAGCCGGGGCAGGGCAGCCCGGTCAGGGACTTGAAGCTGCACACCTCGAAGCCGGGCAGGGACTCGGGGGACAGGAAGAAGCTCGCGAGCAGGGCCGCCGCGGCGGAGAGCGAGAACACCGACGCCGCGGACCTCAGGGAGGCGGCCGCGGCGTCGGGGGCGTGCGGGGCGGGCGCGTCGTGCATCAGCCCTGGAAGGCGCCCTTCACTTCGGGCTTCATGAGGACCACCAGGGCCCAGATGCCCACGGGCAGGCCGATGAGGCAGCAAGGGGAGATGCAGGGGATCATGGCCAGGATGGTGGCTGCCATGGCGAAGCCGTAGCTCTGCAGGTTCTTCATCTTGCCGGCGCCCATGAAGATCACGACGGCGATGACGATGCCGATGACGTTGAACACCGCGCCGATGCCGCCGGAGAGCATGTTCGGCATGCCCTGGTTGCCCCGTGCCAGCGCCCCCATGCCCGCGCCAAGGACGTTCATGACCAGGCCGAGGAGCTGGAAGGCGATCCCGATGCCCGCCGTCACCATCAGACCCGTGGCCGGGCCCTTGACCGCATCCATGGCCTGGTTCGGCCCGCCGATGTACTCCTGGTTCATGGTCCCCTCCGGGTGGGTGCTGCGTGTGAGTGCGCGGGGCCGGCGGCTACCGGTCCACCTTGATGACTTCGGACTTGGCGAGCATGTCGCTCAGGCTCTGGCGCTCGTCGCCCTTGATGGCGAGGACGATGAGGTTCAGCGCGAAGAAGTTGCCGAGCTGGCGCAGGATGGCCGGGCCGATGGGGAGCCGCCCGGCGGGGTCGCCCAGAGGCACCACCCGCAGCTTCTGCATCTTCTTCCCGATGCTGGCGCCGTGCTTGGAGACGCAGTAGGGGACGAAGTAGAAGGTGTAGGCCAGCTGCACCGCGAGGTGGATCAGCGAGAGCGCGCAGCCCGCGATGCAGCCCAGGAAGGGGATGAAGGCCAGCACCATCTGGACGATCCAGAAGACGATCGCGATCAGGATGGCCGGCACCATGTCGATGAGGGTCGCCACGAGGCGCTCGCCGAGCTCGCCACGCTGCCCGGTGGGGACGGCGTCGTCAGGGATGGGGGGCAGGTAGGCGTCGAGCATGCGGGGTCCTCAGGGATTGGCGATGCGGCTCAGGCCTTCGAGCAGGTGGCGGTCTTGTCCACCATGCTGATGATCTTGAAGGGCATGGGCTGGGAGTACTCGTTCTCGGGGATCGCCTCGCCGTTCTTCAGGCGCTCGGCGGTCTGGTAGGCGTCGATGATGCTCAGGATGCTGACCACCACGCCCGGCAGCAGGCAGAGGATGGAGCCCACGATGGCGGCGATGAGGGTGAACAGCCACTTGCGCTGCTGGCCGTTGATGAAGAGGTGGCCCGTGCCCAGGAGCAACCAAGTGAGGAGGGCGGCCAGGACGGGATTCGCATCGGGCTTGCTGATGGTGCTCATGGAGCCTCCGGGAGCGGGCGGGACGCCCTGGGTTGGGGAAGACTAGCGGTCCACCTTGATCACGACGGTCTTGGTGATCATGTCGTGCACGGCCTTGCGCTCGGCGCCGAAGATCAGCAGGTAGCCGATGGTGAAGTTCAGCATGTGGCAGAGCTGGCGGACGATGGCCTGGCCGAAGGTCAGCCGCCCGTAGGGGTTATCCTCGGGCACCACGCGGAGCTTCATCATCTTCTTGCCGATGGTGGCGCCGTTCTTGGAGATGCACTTCGGGATGAAGAACAGGAAATAGCCAAAGGCCAGGACCAGGTAGAGGAGGTTGAAGACACAGCCGATGGCCAGTCCGAGGGCGGGGACCATGCGGGCCACGATGGGGATCACCACCACGCCCAGGATCACCATCACGATGATCACGGGCATGAAGATCGCCCCGTCGATCAACGCCGCGATCAGCCGGGTCACGAAATCCCCCCGCTCTCCCGTGGGCTGGGCGTCGTCGGGGATGGGCGGCAGGAACTTTCCGAGCAGGCCGGTGGCCTGCGGGGCGGCGCCCCTGGACACGGAGGGGACGGCGTGGGGCGCCGTGGTCGCCGGGGGAGGCGGCGCGGCGGGGGCCGGATGCACCGGGCTGCGGGAGGCGGCGCCGGGATCCGTGAAATGGCCGAATTCCGGGGGCTTCGGGGGCTCGACCTTCGGCGAAGGCGCAGCGCCGGTCCGGCCGGGCATGTCGTGGGCGGAGATGGGCGTCGTGGGCGGGTCCACCGGTCGCGGCGGGGGCGGGGGCGGCGGAGGCGGCTGGGGCGGGATCTGCGTGACCGGGGTGGCGCCCGGCATCGGGGCGCCCGGCATCGGGGTCGGGTCCGAGGGCGCCTGGAGATTGCCCTGCATGGCCGCCATCTGCTCGGCGCTCATGCGCAGGGTGCCCAGGGGCGAATCCGGCACGCTGTCCTTGTGCACGGCCACGGTGGCGCCCACGGAGGAGTCGGGGTCCACGAAGGTGAGCTGCATCTGGCCCAGGGTGATGCGGTCCCCGTCCCGGATGGGCGCGGTCTGCACCCGCGAGCCGTTGAGGAGCACGCCGTTGCTGCTCTGCAGGTCCTGGACCTCGAAGCCCGTGGTGGTCCGGCGGATGATGCAGTGGTGCCGCGAGATGCTGGGATCCGCCAGCCGGAGGGTGTTGTCCAGCTCGCGGCCGATGTGGACTTCGTTGTCCACCAGCTCGAATTCCCGGACGCCCGAACTTTCCTGCACCAGCAGCTTCGCCATGATGACCTCTGGACTCCGTGTGGGATGCTCGCCGAAGTGTATAGGGGCCCGGCGGGCAATGCAAACGGCCGGAAGGACCCGGAAACTTGACCTAAATGCGCGTATTGCGCCACCCTTGCACCACATTCCCCCAAACCGGAGCGGAGGCCCCATGGTGCTCTTCAATGCCGCGACCAAGGAGCTGACGGCCAAGATCGTGTACTACGGCCCCGGCCTGTGCGGGAAAACCACGAACCTGCAGTGGATCTACGACTCCCTGCCCGGGGACGGGCGGGGCAAGATGCTCAGCCTGGCCACCCAGACGGACCGCACCCTCTTCTTCGACTTCCTGCCCATCGAGCTGGGGACCATCCGGGGCATGAAGACCCGCATCCAGCTCTACACGGTGCCCGGCCAGGTCTTCTACGACGCCACCCGCAAGCTGGTGCTCCGGGGCGCGGACGCCGTGGTGTTCGTGGCGGACTCCCAGGCCCCGGCCCTGGAGAGCAACAAGGAGTCCTTCCAGAACCTCATCGACAACCTCAAGGAGCAGGGCGCGGACCTGGAGAAGATCCCCCATGTGATCCAGTGGAACAAGCGGGACACCCCCAACGCCCTGCCCACGGACAAGCTGGACGAGGCGGTGAACCGCTTCCACGTGCCCACCTTCGAGGCCTGCGCCATGAAGGGCGAGGGCGTCCGGGAAACCCTCACCGGCGTCGCCAAGCTGGTGCTCAGGCACTTGGCGGAGAAGTACGGCGGGGGGACCATCGAGGAGCACCCCGTCCTGCTGCCCGGGGCCCCCGCGCCCGCCCCGGCCCCCGCGCCCGCGGCCGCGCCGCCGGCCTCCGCCCACACGGAGAAGCCCCTGGAGGTGGAGGAGCTGAGCGCCGGCGAGGTCCTGGAGGAGATCGAGGACCTGGCCCCGGCGGAGGAGGTCCCCGGCCACGCCCACGCGGCGCCGTCGGGCCACGTCCCCACCGTGAGCAGCGTGGAGGTGCCCGTGGTCCTGGACCGGAGCCTCTTCACCGGGGAGGCGCCGGTGGAGATCAAACTGAAGCTCTACATCAAGTAGGGCGTCCGGATCCCCGAAAGGGCGCCTTCGGGCGCCCTTTCGTTTGGGGCACACTGGAGTCTTGGCATTCGAGGCCCCATGTCCCGCAAGGTCGTCACCCGCTTCGCCCCCAGCCCCACCGGCATGCTCCACATCGGCGGGGTGCGCACGGCCCTCTTCTGCTGGCTCTACGCCCGGAAGCACGGCGGCTCCTTCATCCTGCGCATCGAGGACACGGACCTGTCGAGGAGCACCGACGACAACATCCGCATCATCGAGGAGGGCATGGCATGGTGCGGCCTCGCCTGGGACGAGGGCCCGGTGGTGGGCGACCCGTCGAAGTGGGTCGGGCCCCACGGCCCCTACCGCCAGATGATGCGCATGGAGAGCCACTACAAGCCGGCGGTGAAGAAGCTCCTGGACGAGGGCAAGGCCTACTTCTGCCGGTGCTCGAAGGAGGACCTGGACGCCCGGCGCGCCGAGGTGGAGGCCGCGGGCAAGGTCTTCACCTACAACCGCGGCAGGGACGCCGGCCGGGGCTGCCGGGACAGGGGCTTCGACGGGTCGGTGCCGGCGGCGGTGCGGCTGAAGATGCCGGAAAGCGGCGACATCGTCCTGAAGGACCTCATCAAGGGCGACATCGCGTTCCCGGCGGAGAGCCTGGACGACTGGATCATCGCCCGCACGCCGGACCAGCCCGGCGAGGTGGGCGTGCCTACCTACAATTTCTGCGTGGTGGTGGACGACGTGGACATGGAGGTGACCCACGTGATCCGCGGGGACGACCACGTGAACAACACCCCCAAGCAGATCGCGCTGTACGAAGCCTTCGGGCATGACCAGCCGGCCTTCGCCCACGTGCCCATGATCCTGGGCGCCGACGGGGCGAAGCTGAGCAAGCGCCACGGGGCCACCAGCATCACCGAGTACCAGGCCATGGGCTTCCTGCCGAGCGCGATCCGCCTGGCCCTGGCGCGGCTCTCCTGGACGCCGAAGATCGACGGGCGCGCCGTGGAGACCGCCGAGGAGGAGCTGCTCACCGACGACGAGATGATCAAGCTCTTCGACCTCTCCGACGTGCAGAAGAGCGCCGCCCGCTTCGACATGGCCAAGCTCGAGTGGATGAACCTCAAACTCATCCAGCGCGCCGACTGGACCGAGATCGAGCCGCATCTGGCCGCCTTCATGCCCGAGGCCTGGAAGACCAAGTCCGACGACTGGAAGGCCCGGGCCATCAAGTGCACCCAGCAGGGCAAGGACCTGAAGGCCATGGCCGGCTTCCTGGAGTTCTGCTGGGCCGCGCCCACGGAATTCGACGAGAAGGCCGTCGCCAAGTTCATGACCGAGGCCGTCAAGCCCGCGCTGCGCGACGTCCTCGCCCTCACCGACTATTCCCACGACGCCATGGAGGCCGCCTTCAACGGCATCCTCGAGAAGCACGGCCTCAAGCTCAAGGACCTCGCCCAGGCCCTGCGGGTGGCCCTCTGCGGCAAGCCCGTCAGTCCGCCGATCTTCGACACCATGGCGCTGCTGGGGATGGAGGAAGTGGGGAAGCGGGTGGGGAAGTGGGTGTGAGACGGGCCGCTGCACTGCTTGGGGTACTGGCTCTTGTTTCAGCAAGCATCAGTTGCAAGCCCTCCAAGTTCAAACCGACAAGCGTTCGGATCGATCTCCGGGAGCTCAGCTTCCGCTTCGAACCGACACGGCCAGATGAGGGACTATCCGATGCTTGGAAGGCGTCTGATTCCCCGCCGGACGCGAGGTGCAGCATTGGGGCTATCCCATCGATGGAAACCGCGAGTGAACAGGGTTCGGAATCAGGCGCGAAAGGCCCGAGACCAGAATTCCAGCCGTCCGCGTTCTTTTTCAGCCATGTCAGCGTCGGGGGCACGGCACCCGATGCGGCTGTCTATGGGATTTCAGCCCGGGGATATCTCACCTGGGATCTTAAGGCTGGGTGGCGCTGGCTGAAGAAGCCCAAGTCCTACCGGGATTTCGAGTCGGAATTGCTGATGCATGTCATTCACCTCCGAGATGAAGCCATCACCACTGGGATCCCCTCGGGGGAATCCATGCAAGTGGGGTTGTGGGTCGGGGAAGAACCATGCCCAACCTTTGATCGAGGCGAAATCACGAGTTCCTTGAACCCTAGGCACTCCGGTTCATTGAAGCCTCGATCGCCCGTCTGGCCTCTATCGATCTATGAGGACTACCTGCTGGTCGTCCCTGGCGTTGAGACAGGACGCGACGGGGATGGGAAACACGAAATTCTCTCCGATGTCCACCGGACCTACGCCCAATGGTCGACGAAGGACCTCGTCTGGATTCGTTGGCGGACGGATGGCCCTGTTCCAGGATCAAAGCGGATTTTGATCAGGACGGCATTCTAGTTCGGATCACTTGCAGCCACTCCGCCGCACCCGAGTCAAAGATGAGAGCCGCCGCTACTCTGTAAGCCGGTGATGGCCTCCTTCCCACGGTAATTGCTGCTATTGACCTCCAAGCCACATCACAATTTGGATCTGCCATGAACGATGGGACTCCCACCCCCGAACCCCGCGCCCTCAACTTCATCGAGGACATCATCGAAGCCGACCGGGTGACGGAGAAGCACCAGGGCCGCGTCCTCACGCGCTTCCCGCCGGAGCCGAACGGCTACTTGCACATCGGGCATGCGAAATCGATCTGCCTGAACTTCGGCCTCGGGATCCGCTACGGGGGGGCGACGAACCTTCGCTTCGACGACACGAACCCGACGAAGGAGGAGCAGGAGTACGTCGATTCCATCAAGGAGGACGTACGCTGGCTGGGCTTCGAGTGGGCGGGCGAGTTCTACGCCTCGGACTACTTCCAGACCCTCTACGACTACGCCGAGTACCTCATCCAGGAGGGCAAGGCCTATGTCGACGACCTCACCGACGAGCAGATCAAGGAATACCGCGGCAACTTCTTCAAGCCCGGCCAGGACAGCCCCTTCCGGAACCGCGACGCGGCCGAGAGCCTGGACCTCTTCCGCCGCATGAAGGCCGGCGAGTTCCCCGACGGCTCGCGCGTGCTGCGCGCGAAGATCGACATGCAGAGCGGCAACATGAACCTCCGCGATCCGCTCATGTACCGCATCCGCCGCGCCCACCACCACCGCACCGGCGACGCCTGGTGCATCTACCCGCTCTACGACTACGCCCACGGCATCTCCGACGCCATCGAGGGCATCACCCACTCCATCTGCACCCTGGAGTTCGAGGACCACCGCCCCCTCTACGACTGGTTCCTCCAGCAGGACGTGGACGGCAAGTTCTTCCGCCGGCCTCATCCGCAGCAGATCGAGTTCGCCCGCCTGAACCTCACCTACACCGTCATGAGCAAGCGCCGCCTGCTGCTCCTGGTGCAGGAGGGCCACGTGAAGGGCTGGGACGACCCCCGCATGAGCACCATCTCCGGCCTGCGCCGCCGCGGCTGCACGCCCGCCGCCCTGCGCACCTTCGCCGAGCGCGTGGGCGTCGCCAAGCGCGACAGCCTCACCGACGTGGCCCTCCTGGAACACGCCATGCGGGAGGACCTGGAGCAGGTGTCCCCGCGCCGCATGGCGGTGCTGCGCCCCCTCAAGGTCGTGATCACCAACATGGCCGAGGACGAGGCCCACGCCCTCGACGTGCCCAACCATCCGGACCCGTCCTTCGGGACGCGCCAGCTCCTGCTGACCCGCGAAGTCTGGGTCGAGGCCGAGGACTTCATGGAGGTGCCGGCCAAGAAGTGGTTCCGCCTGGCGCCGGGCGCCGAGGTGCGCCTGAAGGGCGCCTGTCTGGTCCGCTGCGAGGATGTGATCAAGGACACGAATGGCCGCGTGGTCGAACTGCGCTGCGCGTGGGATCCCGCGAGCCTGGGAGGCGACGCCCCCGACGGCCGGAAGGTCAAGGGCACCCTGCACTGGGTCAGCGCGAAGCACGCCGTGGACGCCGAGGTGCGCCTCTACGACCGCCTCTTCACCGCCGAGGACCCCATGGACGTCCCGGACGGTGGCGACTGGCGGGACACCCTCAACCCGCGCTCCCTCGAGGTGGTCACGGCCAAGCTCGAGCCCGGCCTTGGCGACGCGAAGCCCGGCGACCGCTTCCAGTTCGAGCGGTTGGGCTACTTCTGCGCGGATCCCGATTCGGCCCCCGGCGCGCCGGTCTTCAACCGCACGGTGGCGCTGAAGGATTCCTGGGCCAGGGCCGAGGCCAGATAGACCCCCGTGGCCCCGGCGACGCGCGCCGGGGCCACGGGGCAGGCGCCCTGGCCGCTACTTCACCGGGACGAGGTACCCGTAGGCGTAGAGCTGGTTGGCCACCAGCGTCTGGTCCATGTTCGTGGAGAGGACGGGCTTCATCGGGTAGCTGAACACGAGGCCCGAGGTCATGGGGGCGTGGTGGCCCCCGGCCACGACGGTCTGGGGCAGGAAGAGCTGCCAGCGCTGGTTGAAGATCCCGTTGGTGTTCTGGTTCATCTCGGCGATCTCCCAGGTGCCGTTGGTGAAGGGGATGCCCTGGTGGGTGACGCGCAGGTCGGTGATCACCATCGCCATGCCGGGGGCCGGGAAGGTCAGGGGATTCCCGGCGCTGTCCCAGATCTGGAGGCCGCTGTACTGGTTGCCGCCCACGGGATCGATGGAGGCGCGGTAGAAGCGCAGGGTGAACATGCGGTACTGGGGCACGCCGAGGTGGGTGGGCGTCTGGGCCGGCAGGGCCGGCGCGGCGCCGAAGGCGAGGAGGACGGACAGGGCGAGGCCGTGGCGGCGGGACATGGGGACTCCGGAAGCGGGGGGCGAGGGCCCCGGGGGTTTGCCCGAGCATCGCGTCCGAATGGTCCATCATGTAGAGCCGGTTGCCGGGTTTCCGGATGGACCAGTTGGAAGGCCCGGGTCCGGGCTCCGCCCTTACCAGCCCGCGCCCCCTCTGCTAAGTTCTTAAGGTTCGCCGTCCCGCGGAATTCCTTCCCCAAGCCCTGCCATTCCGGCCCTTCGGACACCGCCGCCCATGGATACCTTTTCCCACCTGACCGGACTGTCCGTGGCGACCCTGTGGATGCTGATCAAGGTCCTGATCGCGTTCGGGTTCCTCATGGCCCTGGCCCCGCCCCTGACCTGGGTGGAACGCCGGGGCTCGGCCATGATCCAGGACCGGATCGGGCCGAACCGGGCCGCCCTCTTCGGCAAGTGGCGGGTCATCGGCCTCCTCCACGCCATCGCCGACGGCATCAAGTTCTTCTTCAAGGAGGACCTGGTCCCGCCCCACGCCACGAAGGGGCTCTACTGGCTCGGGCCCCTGCTCATGTTCGTGCCAGGGCTGCTGGGCTTCGCCGTCATCCCCTTCGGCCGGAGCGTGACGAGCGGCGGCCACACCTACCACCTCAGCCTGCTGGAGCCCTCCAACGGCATGGGGATGCTGTATCCCATGGCCATCGCCGCCCTCTCGGTCTACGGCATCCTCGTGTCCGCCTGGTCCAGCAACAACAAGTGGTCCATCCTCGGCGGCATGCGGGCCTCGGCCCAGATGGTGAGCTACGAGATCGGCATGAGCCTCGCGGTGCTCGCGGTGTTCATGGCCGTGGGCGGATACGACCCGCACCAGATCATCGCCGACCAGGGCGCCCGGGGCTGGTTCGCATGGCGCCAGCCCCTGGGCTTCCTGGTCTTCTTCACGTGCATGTTCGCGGAGACGAACCGCCTGCCCTTCGACTTCGCCGAAGGCGAGTCCGAGATCGTGGCGGGCTTCCACACGGAATACGGCTCCATGAAGTTCGCGCTCATGGGCCTGGCCGAGTACTTCCACATCATCACCGCCTCGGCGCTCATCACCACCATGTTCCTCGGCGGCTGGCAGGTCCCCTTCATGCCCGACGCCCACTGGGCGCTGACCGTCGCCTCCTTCCTGGTGAAGGTCCTCTTCCTCTGCTGGGTGTTCATCTGGGTGCGCTGGACCCTGCCCCGCTTCCGCTACGACCAGCTCATGTTCATGGGATGGAAGGTGATGCTCCCGCTCTCGATGGCGAATCTCCTGCTGAACGCTTACTGGATGCGGAGCCACTGACATGGGCGTCGTCGTCAAGCAGGTCGAACTCACCTGGCTGGACCGCAGCTACGTCTGGCCGGTGCTGAAAGGCATGGCCATCACCTTCCGGCATTTCCTCAAGCAGATCACGACCCCCACCGCGAAGCGCTTCACCATCCAGTACCCCGACATGAAGAAGCCCATGCCGAAGGGCTACCGCGGGCTCCACGAGCTGAAGCGCTTCGAGGACGGGGCCATCAAGTGCGTGGCCTGCTTCATGTGCGCCGAGGCCTGCCCGGCGCGCTGCATCACCATCGAGGCCGAGGAGTTCAGCGACCTGAACTTCACCCAGGGCTTCGAGGAGAAGCGCCCCAAGGTCTTCCGGATCGACATGCTGCGCTGCATCTACTGCGGCATGTGCGAGGAGGCCTGCCCCAAGGACGCCATCTGGCTGCGCAACGAATACGAGCTGGCGGCCTACGACCGCCTGAGCATGAACTTCGGGAAGTGGGACCTCATGAACACCTATGCCGCCGCCGACGGGAAGCCGGAGATCCAGCAGGATCCCCTCCCCGCCGTCCCCCGCGTCCCCGTGTCGAAGTAGGGGGGCGCATGTTCGTCGTCTTCGCGCTCATCACGCTCCTCGGCGCCGGCGCCATGATCCTGCAGAAGAACGTCATCACGGCGGGCCTGTGCATGGTGCTCTGCTTCTTCGGCGTCGCGGGCCTGTTCCTGCTGCTGGCCAACCCGGTGGCCGCCGCCCTCCAGCTCATCGTCTACAGCGGCGCCATCATGGTGCTGGTGCTCTTCGTGATCATGCTGCTGAACAGCCACGAGGAGGAGCCCGCCGCGCAGTCCCGGCCCTACCAGCGCTGGGGCGGCGTGGCGCTGTGCGCCGTGCTCGGCGTCGGAGCCCTGCGCCTCGTGATGAAGAGCCCCGCCGCGGCGGCCCTCGGCGCCAAGGCCGGGCCCGCCCCCGCCATGACGCTCGAGAAGGTAGGCCGCGAACTCTTCAGCGCGCACCTCCTGGCCTTCGAGGCCGTGGGCCTGCTGCTGCTGGCCGCGATGATCGCCGCCGTGGCGCTGACGAAGAAGGAGCCGTGATGGACGGCCTGATGTCCGGCAACCTCCAGGGCTACCTCGCCGTCGGCCTCCTGCTCTTCGTGGCCGGCCTGGCCACGGTGCTGGTGCGCCGCACGCTGCTGATGCAGTTCATGGGCATCGAGCTGATGCTCAACGCCGCCAACGTGGTGCTCCTCGCCTTCGCCCGCACGCACGGCAACGACGTGCGTGGGACGGTCTTCTACCTCTTCATCATCGGCGTCGCCGCCTGCGAGGCGGCGGTGGGCCTGGCCCTGGTCATCGCCTTCCACCGCCACCGACAGACCACCGACGCCGACCGCGCCGACTTGCTGAAGCAGTGAGGCCTCGATGATCCCGCTCTGGCTCATCCCCGTCCTGCCCCTGCTGGGCTCCGCGTTCAACGGCCTCCTCGGCAAGCGCGCCGGCAAGGGCGTCGTATCCGTGGTGGCCGTGGGCACCGTGGCGATCTCCTTCCTGCTCTCCCTCCTCGCCTTCGCGGCCATGAAGGGCGCCCCGGGGCACCGGATCGAGACCACCTACTTCGAGTGGATGGCCGCCGGCGGCCTGAGCGTCCCCTTCGGCATGGTGGTGGACCCCCTGAGCGGCGCCTTCATGCTGGTCATCACCGGCATCGGCGCCCTGATCCATCTCTACTCGGTGGGCTACATGCACGAGGAGGAGGGCTACGCCCGCTACTTCGCGTACCTGAACCTCTTCGTGTTCTTCATGCTCATGCTGGTCATGGGCAGCAGCCTGCCCCTGCTCTTCGTGGGCTGGGAGGGCGTGGGCCTCTGCTCCTACCTCCTCATCGGCTACTACTTCGAGACCGACTACGCCCCGGCGGCGGGCCTCAAGGCCTTCCTCTTCAACCGCGTGGGCGACCTGGGCATGGCCATCGGCATGATGGCCCTCTTCGGCATGTTCGGAACCCTCACCGTCTCGGGCATCCTTGAGCAGGCGGGCCGCCTCCACGCCGAGCTGGGCTGGGGCCTGCTCACCTTCGCCACGCTGATGCTCTTCGTGGGCGCCACCGGCAAGAGCGCCCAGATCCCCCTCTACCTCTGGCTGCCGGACGCCATGGCCGGCCCGACGCCGGTGTCGGCCCTCATCCACGCCGCCACCATGGTGACCTCGGGCATCTACCTGGTCTGCCGCCTGGCGCCCGTCTTCACGCTGACGCCCCACACCCTGGACGTGATCGCCTGGGTGGGCGTGGCCACGGCCCTCTTCGCCGCCACCATCGGCCTCGTCCAGCGCGACATCAAGAAGGTGCTGGCCTACTCCACGGTCTCCCAGCTCGGCTACATGTTCCTGGGCCTGGGCTCGGCGGGCTACGCCGCGGGCTTCTTCCACGTCTTCACCCACGCCTGGTTCAAGGCCCTCCTCTTCCTCGGCGCCGGCAGCGTGATCCACGCCATGCACCACGAGCAGGACCTGTTCCGCATGGGCGGGCTGCGGGAGAAGATGCCGATCACCTTCTGGACCATGGCCATCGCGACGCTGGCCATCATGGGCTTCCCGGGCCTGTCGGGCTTCTTCAGCAAGGACGAGATCCTCTACCTCGCCTACCTGAAGAATCCGGCCCTGTGGGCCCTGGGCGTGGTCGGCGCGTGCTGCACCAGCTTCTACATGTGGCGCCTCATGGCCCTGACCTTCTGGGGCGAGCCCCGGGACCCCCACGCCCACGAACACGCCCACGAGAGCCCCTGGACCATGACGGCCCCGCTGGCCGTGCTGGCCGTGGGCTCGGCCGTCGCCGGCCTCTGGGGCATCCCCAAGGCCTTCGGCGGCTCCTTCGCCATCGAGCATTTTCTTGAACCCGCCCTCACCTTCGGCCAGAAGGCGACCGGGCATGGTGCGGGTCACCACGAAGGTCCCGCGTGGCTGCTCGCCGGGATCTCCACAATCCTTGGCATCGCTTCCGGCGCCCTCGGCTGGTGGATGTACAAGGACGGCCTGGCCCGCGGCGAGGCCCTGGGCGCGAAGCTGCCCGGGCTGCACACGGTGCTGCTGAACAAGTACTTCGTGGACGAGGGCGTGGAGGCCTACCTCCTCCGCCCCGTGCGCTGGTTCGGCAACCTGATGTGGAAGCTCGTCGACGTGATCATCATCGACGGCCTGGGGGTGAACCTGCCCGGCGCCCTCACCCGCGTCGCGGGGGATTTCACCGCCCTCTGGCAGACCGGCCGCGTGCGGAACTACGCGCTGACCATGGGCCTCGGCGCCTTCCTGCTCCTT
Source organism: Holophagaceae bacterium (assembly GCA_039812765.1). Classification (GTDB taxonomy): domain Bacteria; phylum Acidobacteriota; class Holophagae; order Holophagales; family Holophagaceae; genus JADJVL01. Next base: position 20,693 of record JBDIBF010000023.1, on the reverse strand, counting down.
TACGTCTTCCTGAAGTAGGCCGCCGTGACTTCCTGGATGAGCACCCACCTCCTCTCCTTCCTGGTCTTCGCCCCCGCCGTCCTGGGCCTGCTGCTCCTGGCCTTCCCGGACCGCCAGTCCCCGGTGGTGAAGTGGCTCTCCCTCGCGGGGTCCGCTGGCCTCTTCGTCATCAGCCTCGCCCGGCTCCTCGTCCTGGCCCCGGACCTGACGGGGACCCTGTTCCTCGAGCGCCGGGCCTGGTTCACCGTGGTGGGGCTGCCGGTGGACTACGCCTTCGCCGCCGACGGGCTGAACCTGTGGCTCGTGCTGCTGACCACCTTCCTCGTGCCCCTCACCATGCTGGGCACCTGGGAGAGCCTCAAGCAGCGGGCCGGCACGTTCTTCGCGCTCTTCCTGCTGCTGGAGAGCGCCATGCTGGGGGCCCTTCTGGCCCAGGACCTGCTGTTCTTCTACCTCTTCTGGGAGGCGATGCTCATCCCGATGTACTTCATGATCGGCGTCTGGGGCGGAGACGAGCGGCGCTACGCGGCCAACAAGTTCTTCCTCTACACCCTGGCCGGCTCGCTCCTCTGGCTCGTGGCGCTGCTCTACCTAGCCTCCGCGGCGGGCTCCTTCGCCCCGGCGGTGATGGCCCAGGCGGCCCTGGCCATGCCCTTCCAGACCCAATGCTGGCTCTTCGTCGCCTTCGCCCTCGCCTTCGCCATCAAGGTGCCGCTCTTCCCGCTCCACACCTGGCTGCCGGACGCCCACGTGCAGGCGCCCACGGCGGGCTCGGTGATCCTCGCCGGCGTGCTGCTGAAGCTGGGCGGGTACGGCCTCCTGCGCTTCGCCATCCCGATGTTCCCGGCCGCCGCGCTCCATTTCTCCAAGCACCTGGCCGTGCTCAGCGTCATCGCCATCATCTACGGCGCCCTGGTGGCCATGGTCCAGCGGGACGTGAAGAAGCTCGTGGCCTACAGCTCCGTCTCCCACATGGGCTTCGTGATCCTCGGCATCGCCAGCTTCACCACCATCGGCGTGCAGGGCGCCATGCTCCAGATGCTCAACCACGGCATCAGCACCGGCGCCCTCTTCCTCATGGTGGGCATGCTCTACGACCGGGCCCACACGCGCATGATCGCTGATTTCGGCGGCGTGGCCTCGCGGATGCCGGTCTTCACGGCCTTCTTCCTCATCATCACCCTCAGCAGCATCGGGCTGCCCCTGACCAACGGATTCATCGGCGAGTTCCTCATCCTCAACGGCACCTGGGTGAGCGGGATGCCCTGGGGCCGCGTCGCGGCGGGCCTCGCCTCCCTCGGGGTGCTGCTCGGCGCGGTCTACATGCTGTGGATGGTGAAGCGCGTCTTCTGGGGTCCGGAGAACCCCGATCCCGACAGCGGCACCCACCATCTGGAGACGGACCTGAACGGCCGCGAGATCGCGGTGATGCTGCCCCTGGTGGCGCTTGTGTTCTGGATGGGGCTCCATTCGCGGACCTTCATGGCGGCGAGCGAGGCGCCGGTGGCCCAGCTCCTCCAGGCGGCGGGCGCCCCTGCCCCGGCCTTCCGAGCCCCGGTCCCCCACGCCGCGCACGGCCCCGAGGCCGCCACCGCGGCCCACGCCCCGTCCTCCGTCGCCGTGGAGGCTGCGCGATGAACCTTACAGCCTCGGAATTCGCCGCCCTCCTCCCGGTGCTGATCCCGGCCCTGGGAGCCTGCCTGCTGCCCATCGCGGCCCTGGACCGGGACCAGGCCACCCGCAAGTGGATCCGCGCCGTCATGTTCAGCGTGGCCCTCCTCGCCCTCCTGGCGAGCTTCTACCACCTCACGGAACTGTGGCACCTCGGCAGCCAGCCGAGCTTCGGGCAGCTCCGCATGGACCGGCTGGCCCAGTTCGGCGGCATCTTCGTGACCGTGTGCGGCGCGTTGGCCACGCTCCAGTGCTGGGACCACCTCCACCAGGAGGGCGCCTTCAAGGGGGAGACCCTCAGCCTCCTCCTCTTCAGCGTGACGGGCATGATGCTGTTCGCGGCCACCACGAACCTGCTGGTGATGTTCCTGGGCCTCGAGCTCCTGAGCATCCCCCTCTACGCCCTCACCGCCACGGTCCGGGAGCGGCCCGAGGCGGTGGAGGGCGGCATGAAGTACTTCCTCACCGGAGCCGTGGCCGCGGCCTGCTTTCTCATGGGCTCGGCCCTCCTCTACGGCCTGACGCGGTCCTTCGACCTCAACGACATCGGGCCGCGCCTCGGTGCCATGGCCGCCGAGGCCGGGAGCCTGGACCCCCTGGCCCTCGCGGGGGCCGCCCTGCTGCTGCTGGGCTTCCTCTTCAAGGTGAGCGCGGCCCCCTTCCACCAGTGGACGCCGGACGCCTACGAAGGCGCCCCTCATCCCATCGCGGGCTTCATGTCCGTGGCCACCAAGGGCGTGGCCCTGATCGCCCTCCTCCGGGCCTTCCCCGGGGGCCTCTCCGTGGCGCCCGTGCTGGGGGCCAAGCTCCAGGCCGCCGTGGCCGCCCTGGCGGCCCTCACCATGGTGGTGGGCAACCTCACGGCCCTCAGCCAGACCTCGGTGAAGCGGATGCTGGCCTACTCCAGCATCAGCCACGCGGGCTACCTGCTCCTCGGCTTCGTGGCCGGCACAGAGCGGGCCTACGCCGCAATGATCTTCTACCTCGTGATCTACCTGGCCATGAACATGGGGGCCTTCGGTCTGCTGACGGCCCTCGGGCTGGTGGGGGACCGCACCTCCTTCTCGGATCTGCGGGGCGCCGGGTGGAAGCGCCCGGTCCTGGGCCTCTGCGCGGCGGTCTGTTTCCTGAGCCTTGCGGGCATCCCGCCCACGGGCGGCTTCTACGGGAAGTACATGCTCTTCAAGGAGCTCGTGGGGACGGGGCACGTCGGGCTCGCCCTCCTCGGCGTCCTGGCCAGCCTCGCGTCGGTGTACTACTACCTGCGGGTGCTGGTGGCCCTCTTCCTGGAGAAGCCCACGGAGCGCCAGGAGCGGGAGGCGGCGGAGCGGCCCGAAGTGGATGCCCCCTTCGCCGGTGCCACCCTCCTGGTCTGTGCGGCCATCGTGCTGGCCGGAGGCTTCCTGCAGGGCTTCCTGGGGGAGGGTTTCGCGCGCAGGGCCCTCGATGGCGTCCTCCTGGTCCTCCGCTGAAGAAATTCCTCAACACGCGTTAAACCCTTCCTTGGTTTCCTGAGCCTCGTATGCCAAGGTAAGTGGTTCGGGCCGGAGGCCCCCGCAGCGAAGGACATGGGATGAAACGGAACACGTGGATCGTCGGCGGCGCGGTGGTGGTGCTGGTGGGCGGCGGCGGCTGGGCCCTCCTCCGGCCGAAGCGGGACGAAGTCAAGTGGCGCATGGCGCCGCTGGTCCGGGGCCCGCTGCAGCAGCGCATCAGCGCCACGGGGACCCTGTCGGCCCTCGTGCAGGTCACCGTGGGCTCCCAGGTGAGCGGCACCATCGCGGCGCTCTACGCCGACTACAACTCCCAGGTGAGGAAGGGGCAGGCGATCGCCCAGATCGACCCGACCCTGCTGCAGGCGACCCTGGCCGACGCCCAGGCGGGCCTCGAGCGCGCCCGGACCACCCTTGACGACGCCAAACGCCAGCTCGCCCGCACCCAGCGGCTCGCCAAGGAGAAGCTGGTGAGCGACCAGGACCTGGAGGCGCGGCAGGTGGCCTACGACACCGCGGTGGCCAACCTCGAGACCGCCAAGGCGGCCCTGGAGCGGGCGAAGACGAACCTCGGCTACGCCACCATCACGGCCCCCGTGAGCGGCGTGGTGGTGAGCCGCAACGTGGACGTGGGCCAGACGGTGGCGGCCAGCTTCAACACGCCGACGTTGTTCCTCATCGCCCAGGACCTGACGAAGATGAAGCTCGAGGCCAGCATCGACGAGGCCGACATCGGCCAGGTCCAGGCCGGGCAGCAGGGCTTCTTCACCGTGGACTCCTACCCCGACACCCAGTTCCGCGGAACCGTGAGCCAGGTCCGCCTTGAGCCCATCACCCAGCAGAACGTGGTGACCTACAAGGTGGTCGTGGAGGTGGACAACGAGGACCTGAAGCTGCGCCCCGGCATGACCGCCAACGTGGCCATCCAGACCCAGAGCCGGGACAGCGTGCTCAAGGTGCCCAGCGCGGCTCTGCGCTTCAACCCCATGGCCTTCCTGCCCGCCGACGCCAAGGCCGCCAAGGGGGACAAGTCCGCCAAGGGCGACAAGGGCGACAAGGGCGGCGAGGCCAAGGGCGCGGGTGAGTCCCAGGGCGGCGAACGGGGTCAGGGCCGCGGCCCGGGCCAGGGCGGCGGCCGCCCCGGCGGCCAGGGCTTCCCAGGCGGCGGTCGCATGGGCGCCATGGCCGGCGGCGGCGCGCCCGGGGGCCTCCCGGTGAAGGGCATGGTGGCCCGCCGCGACGACCGGATCTGGGTCCTCGAGAACGGCAGGCCCAGGTCCATCCCCGTGAAAGTGGGGATCACCGACGGCCAGTTCACCGAGATCTCCGGCGAAGGCCTTTCCGAAGGGATGCAGGTCCTCGTGGGTGTGGAGGAGACCAAGCGCGCCTCTGGCCCCGCACCGCTCACGGGCGGCATGGGCCCCGGCGGCCGGCGCTAGGCCGGGAGGCTGTGATGGGATTCCTGGAGTTCATCAAGCTCGCGCGCTTCGCCATCACGCGTAACAACGGGGCCCCCTCCGCGAAGGCAAGCGGAACGCGCGGCCTGAGCGGGAGCCCAGGACTTGATGTCCTGCGCGATCGGGGGGTAGCCCCCTCCGGGAGGTGCTGATGGGATTCCTGGAGTTCATCAAGCTCGCGCTCTTCGCCATCACGCGGAACAAGACCCGCGCCTTCCTCACCATGCTCGGCATCATCATCGGCGTCGGCGCCGTCATCGCCATGATCGGCATCGGCGAAGGCTCGAAACGGGCCTCCCAGGCCATCATCCAGAGCATGGGCACCAACATGATCATGATCTTCCCGGGCTCGAGCTCGAAGACGGGCTCGGGGCCCGTGGGCCTGGGCGGCATGGACACCCTCACCGACGAGGACGCCACGGCCATCCAGCACGAGCTGCCCGAAACCATCGCCGCGGCCACGCCCTTCGTGCGAACCTCGAAGCCGGCGGTCTACGGGAACAACAACTGGCTCGTCGGCCAGGTCGCGGGCGCGGATCCCGACTACCTGCAGATCAAGAGCTGGAACCTGGAGCGGGGCCGCTACTTCAACGACCAGGAGGTGCGCAGCCAGGCCAAGGTCTGCGTCATCGGCAAGACCGTCCAGGACAACCTCTTCCCCGGCGGCGAGGACCCCATCGGCAAGACCATCCGCATCGGCAAGCTGCCCTTCGAGGTCATCGGGATCCTGGAGCGCAAGGGCGGCGGCCCCATGGGCGACCAGGACGACACCGTGCACGCGCCCTACACCACGGTGATGCGCAAGATCATGGGCCGGGACAAGATCCAGTTCGTGATCGCGTCGGCGGCGCGGGAGGACCTCACCGACCAGGCCGACGCCGAGATCACGGGGCTCCTCCGGCAGCGCCATCGCCTGGGTCCGGGCCAGGACAACGACTTCACCCTGCGCAAGCAGAACGACTGGCTCCAGGCCTCGGCCCAGCAGAGCGCGGTGATCACCACGCTGCTGGCGGTGGCCGCCTGCATCTCCCTCATCGTGGGTGGCATCGGCATCTCCAACATCATGCTGGTGAGCGTCACCGAGCGGACCCGCGAGATCGGCGTGCGCCGGGCCCTGGGCGCCACCCAGCGCAGCGTGATGCTGCAGTTCCTGGTGGAGGCGGTGGTGCTCTCCACCTTCGGCGGCCTCATCGGCGTGGGCCTGGCCTCGGGCGTCATCTGGCTCCTGAAGAACTTCCAGGTGCCCGCGGTGACGGAGACCTGGGCCATCGTGCTGGGGCTCGGCTTCTCCGCCCTGGTGGGCATCACCGCGGGCTTCCTGCCCGCCATCAAGGCCGCCAAGCTCGACGTCATCGAAGCGCTGCGCTATGAGTGAGGCCCCGGGCGACCCCGAGCCTCCCGCGGCGGTCCCCGACCGGCACGACCCCTTCCAGGCCCTGCGCCACGGTGAGTACCGCTGGTTCCTGCTGGGCAACCTGCTGCTCATCGTGGCCACCCAGGTCCAGACCGTGGTCCTGGGCTGGCAGGTCTACGAGCTCACCCGGGACCCGCTCTCCCTGGGCCTCGTGGGGCTGGCGGAGGCGATCCCCTTCCTGCTGCTCACCCTCTACGGCGGGCACGTGGCGGACGTGGCCGACCGTCGACGGATCTGCATGGTCAGCCAGGCCTTCCTCACGGCCACCGCCCTGGCCCTCTTCCTCCTGAACCTGCGCGGCCCCGTCCAGGCCACCTTCTGGCTCTACGGCGCCCAGGTGGCCGGGGGCGTCGCCCGGGCCTTCTTGCGGCCGGCCTACCAGGCCCTGGCCGCGGACCTCGTCCCCAGGGAGGCCTACGCCAACGCCTCGACTTGGCGCAGCGGCATGTTCCACATCGCCATGGTGGCGGGGCCCGCGGTGGGGGGCCTCCTCATCCGCCACGGCTACGCCGTGGCCTACGGCATCGAGGCCGGCCTGATGGCGGTGGGCTCGCTCTACTTCCTCGCCGTGGCGCCGCGCCCGGCCCCGGCCACGGAGGCGGGGGATGTGCTCGCCCGGCTGAAGGAGGGCGTGGTCTTCGTCTTCCGGGAGAAGGTGGTGCTCGGCGCCCTCAGCCTGGACCTCTTCGCGGTGCTCTTCGGCGGCGCGCCGGCCCTGCTGCCCATCTTCGCCAAGGAGATCCTGCAGGTGGGGGCCGTGGGCTTCGGCTGGCTGCGGGCCGCGCCGGCCATGGGCTCCATCCTCATGTCCTTCTCCCTCGTCTTCCTGCCCCCGATGAAGCGGGCGGGCCGCACGCTGCTGGTCTGCGTGGCCCTTTTCGGCGCCTGCTGGATCGCCTTCGCGCTCTCCCGCAGCTTCGCCCTCAGCCTCGTGCTGCTGGCCCTCAGCGGCGCCTTCGACAACGTCTCCGTGGTCCTGCGGGCGACCCTGGTGCAGAGCTTCACCCCCCGCGAGCTCATGGGCCGCGTGTCGGCGGTGAACAGCTTCTTCATCGGCAGCAGCAACGAGGTGGGCGCCTTCGAGAGCGGCCTCACGGCGAGGCTCCTCGGGACCGTTCCCAGCGTCCTCTTCGGCGGGGCGATGACCCTGGTGGTGGTGGCGGCCACCGCCTGGCGGGTGCCTGCCCTGCGCAGGCTCCGGGAGATCCGGTAGCCTGAGGAGGCTTCCTCAGCCCTTGAGGGCCGCCATGGCCGCGTCGTAGTCGGGGCCGTTGGCGATCTCGGAGACCAGCTCCCGGTGCACCACGGTGCCCTGGGCGTCGAGGACCACTACCGCCCGGGCCAGGAGGCCGCGGAGGCCCCCGTCCACCAGGGTCACCCCATAGTCGGGACCGAATTCGGGGTGGCGGAAGCAGGAGAGCGAAGTCACCGCCTCGATGCCTTCCGCGCCGCAGAAGCGCTTCTGGGCGAAGGGCAGGTCCGCGCTGATGCAGAGGATGGCGGTGTTGGGGACCTCGGCGGCCCGGGCGTTGAAGGTCCGCACGCTGGTGGCGCAGGTGGGCGTGTCGAGGCTGGGGAAGATGTTGAGGACCACGCGCTTGCCGGCGAAGTCGGAGAGCGGGACCTCGGCGAGGTCGGTGCGAGTCAGGGTGAAGGCCGGGGCCTTGGCGCCGAGGGCCGGCAGCTCGCCGGAGGTGTTCACGGGCATGCCTTTAAGGGTGATCTGGGCCATGGTCGCCTCCGGGGTGGGCTGCCAGGATACTCCCTCCGGGACCCCGGATGCTTGCCGGGGGGGCCCGCGGCGCCTACCCTGCGGAACGGTCCTCCATGAACCCGGATCCCACCAGCATCGGCCGGTATCAGGTCCAGAGCCTCCTCGGGCGGGGCGGGATGGGGGCGGTCTACCTGGCCCAGGATCCGCTCCTCAAGCGCCTGGTGGTCATCAAGGTGGTCCATGAGAAGGGGGCCAGCTACGACCATGCCCTGGAGCGCTTCCAGCGGGAGGCGGAAATCTCCGCCAAGCTCAACCACCCCAACGTCATCACCGTGCACGACGTGGGGACCGACACGGCCATGGGGCCCTTCATCGCGATGGAGTACGTGAAGGGGCAGAGCCTTGCGGCCATGATCCGCGCCGTGGGCCCCCTGCCGGTGGAGCAGGTGCTCCGCATCATCGTCCAGGCCGCGCGGGCCCTCCACGCGGCGGGGGCCGAGGGCATCGTGCACCGCGACGTGAAGCCCGAGAACATCCTGGTGACGCCGGAAGGCCGCGTGAAGCTCACCGACTTCGGAATCGCCAAGCTCGGGGAGTCCAACCTCACCACCGTCGGGGGCGTGGTCGGGACGCCGAGCTACATCGCGCCTGAGCTCCTGAAGGACGCGGTGGCCACGCCCGCGACGGACTGCTACGCCCTCGCGGTCACCGCCTTCGAGGCCCTCACCGGAGACCTTCCCTTCAAGGGCGACAGCGTCGCCAGCATGCTGCTGAAGATCGTCCAGGAGCCTCCCACCCTGCCCGCGAGCCTCTCGCCGGCCCTCGCCGGGGTCTTCTGCAAGGCCTTCGAGAAGCAGCCGTCCCGGCGCTACCCGGACGTGAACGCCTTCGCCGGCGCCCTCGTCCACGCGGTTCCCCTCGCCATGAGCGCGCGGACGAAGCTCCTGCTGGTGCTGGCGGGGGAGGACGTCTCCCTCCACGGCTCCAGCCCGGGCGGGACCCACACCCTGGCCTTGCCGGACATGGACGCCACGCCGGCCACCGCCGGGGGCCTGCGACCTGAGCCTTCGGGGCCCGCCCACCAGCCCCCGCCCGCCCCTGTCCAGGCGCCGCCGCGGCCCCCGCCCTTCCGGGAAGCGTCCATTCCGCCGCCCGCTCCCCGAGCACCCGCCGTCCGCCGCCCGGCGCCGCCTCCGCCGCCCGTCCCGGCCTGGGCGGAGGGGGGCGCTGGAGGCGCGCTGTCCGCGGACCGGCCCGCCTCCACACCGGCCCGGGGCTTCCTCATCGCGGCCGCACTGGGCACCCTGACCCTCGCCGGGGTGGGCGGGGGCGCCTGGGCGATCCGACGGAGGACGGCGGCCCCCCCTGCCGCGTCCGCGGACGCCTTCCAGGTCCTCTCCGACCCGGAAGGCGCCACGGTGAGCGCCGACGGCACGGTGGTGGGCACGACCCCGCTGCGGGGGTGGTCGCCCAAGGCCGGCGGACAGGTCCTGCGCCTGGAGAAGGCCGGTTTCGAACCCCAGGAACTGCCAGTACGGCCCGGCGACGGGGAGGTCCGGCTCACCCTCCGCCCGCTCCCGGCGGCCTCCCCGGGGGTCACCGCGCCGCCCGCGGGGGGGGACGCCGAGACCGACCGCCTGCAGGCGGAACTGAAGCGCCTCAAGGAGGCCAACGCCCGGGAGGAGGCCCGACTCCGGCAGGGCGGAAAGGCCGCGGCGAGGTCCGGGGGGACGGCGCCCGTTGCGGCGACCGGGCCCTCCTCACCCGCACAGGCCCCTCCGATCCCGGCCCCGGGCGCTTCCCCTGCTCCGGTCCAGCCCCCGACGCCGGCCCTTCCCGTACACCGCGAGGCCGCCCTGGTCCGGCTGCCCGCCCCCGTCTATCCGGCGCAGGCCTCGGGCAACCTCCTCCTCACCCTCCGGGAGCAGCGGGTGCGGCTGAAGGTGCTGGTGGGAGAGACGGGGCTCCCGCTGCAGATCCAGGTGGTCCAGGGCGTCGGGCGCGCGGGCTTCGACGAGGCTGCCATGGCCGCCGCCCGCCAGGCGACCTACATGGCCGCGATCCAGGGCGGCCGGCCCGTCCGGGCCTGGATCGAGTTCACGGTGGCCTTCCCGCCCGCCCGCTGAGCTCCGGGGCTAGCGTCCCGGGAACTTCTCGAGCATGTCCGCGACGGCTCGCGCGACCTGCTCCTGCGCCTCCTGCGGGTCGTCGAGGGCGGTCAACGCGCCCACCGCCGCGCATTGCCAGACGAGCTGGTTGCTCCGCCCGTCCACCACCTCCACGAGGATGGTGCCCTCCTTGTAGTGGCGCACCTCGGAGAACCGTGTGCCGACGCCGTAGCCCCAGGGACGGTAGCGCCAGCCTCCCCCCACGCCCACCGAAGTGGTGGTGCGAACCCGGCGGTCCCGGTAGACCGGGTAGTAGGTCACCAGGAAGTCCGGGTCGGCGCCCGCGGCCACGGGCGTGTATCCCTTGGCCACGAGCTGGTGTTCGACCGCCTGCCGCACGCGGCGGTCCATGATCTCGCTGCCGCCGTTGGCCTGGCCCTTGGCTTGCCCCTTGGCCCGCCTGCTCGCGGCGTACCACTCGAACGTGCGGTAGGCGCGGAAGTCCGCCCCGGGGTCCACGTCGTACTTGATGGTGTACGGGGTGCAGCCCGCGAGGAGCAGGATGGCGGCGAGGGGCAGGGCGGCACGCATGGGACCTCCGGTAGGAGCGCTATGAACTTGGATCCTGCGCGGCGTCCGAGGTTGAGCCGGGGTCCGCGGCCAGGGGTTCGACCCGGCCTTCGCGCCAGACCCAGAAGGACCCGTCATGAGCCCAGGGCAGGGCCGTCCCCGCGCCGCGGCGCTCGAGGGTGTGGAAGTGGCCCGTGACGAAGGCGCGGTCCCCGGCGGCGGCCGCCGCCGCCTCGAAGGCCGCGGCGGGGAAAGCCAGCCGGTAGGCGAGGTTGGTGGTGCGCAGGCGCCCCTCCAGCCAAGCGGCCAGGGCGCGGGCGGCCGCGGCGGGCAGGAGGCGGACGAGCAGCCAGAAGGGACCGGACCGGGAGGCGACGTTCCAGAGGCGGTAGAGCGCGTCGTCGGGGTTGATCCAGTCCCCGTGCTCGAAGGCGAGGGCCTCCGCCTCCAGGCCGCCGCCGACGCCTTCCCCGAGGAGGTCGAAGGCGCCGGCGTGCCGGTCGAGGAAGTACTCCCGGTTGCCCATCCACAGCCCGACCCAGGCCCCCTCGGCGCGCCGGGCCGCCACCCAGGCCAGGAATCCGCGCTGGGCGGGGGTCTCCATCGCGGGCAGGCCGACCCACACGTCGAAGACGTCGCCCAGGAAGAGCCAGTCGCATTCCGGATGGGCAAGGGTGGCATCGGCGAGACCGGTGAGCGTGTCGCCCCAGTGGGGATCGGCCACGAGGATCAGGGGACGCCCGGGGTCGGGCCGTCGGCGGGAGCCCCGGGACCAGGCGAGGCCCCCGAGCCGCCGCCCCCGGAGCGCGGGCAGGATGCGGAGCGCGAGGGCCGCGGAGGCACCCGCCAGTCCCGCCAGGGCTCCCCGTCCAGGGTCTCCCGCCCCTCCCCAGGATCCGGCCGAGGCCGCGATCGTGGCGAGGCCGCAGGCCAGCAGGTGGCGGCGGTAGACCGGCAGGTCCCCCGGGCGTGCCAGGACGGCGTCCAGGAGCCAAGCCCCGGCGAAGGCCGCCAGCGCGGCCACGGCCAGGAGGGGCCAGTCCGCCGCGAGGCGGGGCACCCCCCAGGCGAGGAGGGCGCCCTCGCCCAGGGTCAGGGCCATGACCACGCCGGATCGCATGGACCCATCCTAGTCGAAGGGCCTGCGCGGCCCCGGCCGCTACCGTCGCGGCTCGGGGGCCGGCTTCGCCTTCGTGGGATCCAGGGCTGCCAGGGCCTTGGCGTAGCGGGGGTTCGCGCCCCACTCCGAGCCCAGCTGGGCGTGGAGGGTCCGCGCCTGTTCGGCGTCCCCGGAGGCGAGGGCGGATTCCAGCAGGTCGAAGCGCACGTCCCGGCGCACCGCCGCGTCCTGGATCCGGTCCAGGAGCTCCTGGAGGAAGCGCCGTCCCTCCGCGGGCTCGGCGGCCCGGGCCAGCTTGGCGGGCAGGGAGGGGAAGAGGGACCAGGCGGGGCTGGCGGGGCCCACGCTCGTGATGATGTCGTGGGCGAGGTCCCGGGCGATGGGCTGGCCCGCGAGGTCCTGCACGGAGGCTTCGCTCAGGAGGAAGACGGGGCGCGTGATGGCGGTGGCCTTCCGGGAGGCCTCGCGCAGCGCCTTGAGGGTGGGCTCCGCATCCGGCCTGGGCGCCGAGGTCCGGGCCGCGTCGCGAAGGGCGACGAAGAGGGGCTTGCTCAGCCGCTGCGCCTCCTCCAGGGCCCGGAAGAGCACGCGAGCCTCGGGGGACTCGCCGACCGGATCGAGCCCGCTCTCCTTGTCCTCGGTGGTGTAGGCCTTGGGGTCCACCTGGATGAGGATCTTCCCGCCGGACTCCTTCACGACCCCCACCAGGCCATTGCCCGCGAGGCGAGTGCCGTCCAGGCGGCTCGGGAGGATCGCGCCGGAGGGCCCCCGGAGCACGCCCACCCAGGCCTCCCCCGGGGCAGCGGGGAGCTCGGCGGCCCAGGTACCGTCCGCCTGGGCCGCGAGCACCGTCTCCCGGCCCACGGGCTTCCCGGCGATCCGGCCGAGGACCCGGTAGCCCTGGCCGCCGATGAAGGGGAAGCGCACAAGGGTGGCCTTGAAGTCCAGGGGCTTCCCGCCGGTCAGCAGCACCAGGGTCTCGACCCCCTTGTGGGAGGCGCTCAGGGCGAGCACCCGGAACACGCCCCGTTCACGGGTCTCGAGGAGGAAGTAGCCCTCGGCGTCGGTGCGCGCCTGGGCGAGGGGGGCGTCGTCGTCCGACGCGCGGAGCAGGTAGACCTCCGCGCCCTGCACGGGCTTCCCGTCGTCCCCCTTCACGAACCCACGCACCAGCGAAGGCGAGGCCGCGGGCGCCGCGGCGGGCGGCGCGGAAGGGGCCTGGGCCGTGAGGGCGAGGCAGGCGGGCAGGACGAGGAACGAGGCGCGGCGCATCCGGACTCCATGAAAGGCAACATTCCAGAATGCCCAGGTTCCGGTCCGGGTTTCCAGGAAGCAGCGGATCCCGCAGGGGACAGCGCACGGACCAAGGCCCCGGGAAGATCACGGCCCCGGGGCGGGGCGCAGCCCGGTGAAAAAGACACGGCCCGCTGTCGCGGGCCGTCTGGTAGTCCCTAGGGGAATCGAACCCCTGCTGCCGCCGTGAGAGGGCGGTGTCCTAACCGCTAGACGAAGGGACCAAGCTTGTTGCTGGGTTTGTTGCTGGTTGGGGAGGAAGGATTCGAACCCTCACCTGACAGAATCAGAATCTGTTGTCCTACCATTAGACCACTCCCCAGTGGCGCTCTTCAGATTACCAGTCGGCCGCGGCTTCGCAAGAGTGTTCTTGGCGCGGCACGGATGCCCCGGGAACGGCCTGGCGCTACGCTATAGGTTTCCCCCCGCCTCCCATGACCGTCCTCCCAGTCCTTCCAGCGCCCGGCCGCCGTCCCCGGAGCCTCCCTTGAACGGCGACGGCAAGCCGCCGCCGCGCCCTGAGGAGGCCATGCGCACCGTCGCGGTGCCCCTCACCCAGGGCTGGCTCGACGATCCGACGCTCTCGGTGCCCCGCGGCGAGGGGGAAGGGGAGCCCCCCGCCCCGACCTACGCCCTCGTGGCCTACCAGGGCTCCGCCCTCGGACGGGTCTACAACCTCGTGCCCGGGCGGAACCTCCTGGGGCGTTCCGCCGATGCCCACATCCCCCTCGTGGACAGCGAGGTCAGCCGCCTCCACGCCCAGGTGATCGTGACGACCGGCGGCGCGGGCGAGCTCGTCGTGGAGGACCTCGGCTCCACCAACGGGACCCGGCTCAACGGCGTGCGCCTGAGCGGCAAGCGGGCCTGCGGCCCAGGCGACCGCATCGGCCTGGGGGGCCACGTGTTCAAGATCGTCTCCCTCGATCCCCTGGAGCGGGCCTTCCATGAGTCCCTCCAGGACATGTCCATGCGGGACCCCCTCACGGGCCTCGCGAACCGTCGCAGCACCCTCGCCTTCCTCGAGGAGCGCTTCACCCTCGGCCGCGACTCGGGGCAGGTGCTGAGCGTCGTCGCCCTCGACGTGGACCACTTCAAGCGGGTGAACGACACCCACGGCCATCCCGCCGGCGACGAGGTCCTGCGGGGCGTGGGCCGCCTCCTCGGGGCGAGCGTCTCCGGGACCGAAGTCGCGGGCCGCATCGGCGGGGAGGAGTTCCTGCTGGTGCTCCCCGGCTCGGGCCTGGAGCAGGCCCTGGACCGCGCGGAGCAGGTGCGGGCCGCCGCCGAGTCCGTCACCCACGCGCTTCCCGGCGGCGCCGGCCTGGCGGCGACCCTGAGCCTGGGCGTGGCGGTGCTCGAAGCGTCGGACCAGAGCGCCGGCGACCTCCTGGGCCGGGCGGACAAAGCGCTGTACCAGGCCAAGGGGGACGGCCGGAACTGCGTGCGGGCCTAGGTCCGGCCGGGGCCGCGCGGCGCCCAGGTCCCCGGGCCGGCTTGCGGCCCGGGCTGCTACGCTGGGAGGCGTCCCTCCTCCCCATGACCAGCACCCGTCCACCGTCCGACGAGACCATCTCCAGGGATCCCGCCACCCTGCTGGGAGCCGGGACGGGACCCCGGAGCGCCCTCCCTCACGACGAATGGGCCCTCATTCGCTACGTGGGGAACCCGATCGGCGAAGTGATCCCGCTGCCCCAGCGGGGGCTGCGCATCGGGCGCACCGCCGACAACGACCTCAGCCTGCCCGAGCCCGAGGTGAGCCGCCGCCACGCGGTGCTCGAGCCCGTGGTCCAGGACGACGGCGCGGTGACGGTGCTGCTCCACGACAAGGGGAGCACCAACGGGACCTTCGTGAACGGCCGCCGGGTGGAGGCCAACGCCACGCTCAAGCTCGAGAACGGCGACGTGGTACGCGTCGGCCCCCACGCGTTCAAGGCCAAGCGCCTCGACGAGCTGGAGCGGCACTACCACCAGGCGGTGCTCGCCCAGACCACCGTGGACGCCCTCACCGGCGTGAGCAACCGCGCCACCGTCCTAACGTACCTGGAGAAGCACTTCGACCTCGCCCGGCGGCACGGGCGTCCCCTCTCGGTACTGCTCTGTGACCTCGACCACTTCAAGCGCGTGAACGACACCTACGGCCATGCCGCGGGGGACAGCGTCCTCCAGGTCTTCGGAGGCCTGGTGATGGGCCGCCTGAGGGGCAGCGACCAGGTGGGCCGCATCGGCGGGGAGGAGTTCCTCGTGGTGCTGCCCGAGACCCAGGCCGGCGAGGCCGCCACCGTTGCGGAAAACCTCCGCCTCGCCCTCTGCTCCGAGCCCGTGCGTATCCCCGTCAGCGCGCCCATCCTCGTTTCCTGCAGCCTCGGCGTCGCGCAGGTCCACGAGGAGGATCCCGACGCGGGCTCGCTGCTCGCGCGGGCCGACGCGGCCCTGTACCGGGCCAAGACCGAGGGCAGGAACCGGGTCGCCACCGACCTTCCGAGGGGCTGAGCGGTTCAGGGCTCCCAGAAGCCCTGGAAAGCGGAAGGGTCGAAGGGTTCCGGGCCGCCGCCCCGGCCCGCTCCGGTCTCGGCGAGGGTCGTGTGGGCCCCCGCGTAGAGGGCGCTCCAGAGGGCCGCACGGCCTTCGGGGGTGGAGGCCGCCGCCTCGGGCACCCCCACCGCGGTCTCGTGGTCCCAGCCCAGCCGGGCGTTGAGGCGCGCGAGCCGGCCCAGCACGTACCCCTGGGAAAGGCCCCGGTGGAAGGGGACCTCCGGGGAAAGCGCCTCCCCCCGGTCGTGGTAGGGCCCTCGCCCCTCCTCGTTGTTGAAGCCCCGGCCGGCGGCGGCCTCCGGGTCCAGGGCGAGGCCGGAGGCCTCCCAGGCGAGGCCGCAGCAGGCCGCCGCGACTTCCGCGGCCCAGGCCCAGGGCCCGGACCCGACCCACCGCACCGCCGTGCCCGGCGGGAGCGGCCGCGCCATGAGGCCGAGGGCCACGCCCTCCACGCGATTCCGGAATTGGGCATGGCTCAGGGTGCCCCAGGCGGGGCAGGTGAGGGCTGGACGCCCGTGAAGCCGGGCCGCGCGCTGGACGAGGAGCTGGCGGAGGGTGGTGGCCATCAGGCCCCGGCGCTGAGGGCGCCCACGTAGAAGGTGGGAAAGGCCGCCATCAGGGCGCGAGTGTCCGGATAGCGCCGCACGGAGGCGAAGCCCGCGCGGAAGAGGGCCCGTTCCCAGGCCTCGGGGGTCAGGAAGCCCGCGGCCGGGCGGAAGTCCGGATCCAGGGCCACGTCGTTGAAGCTCTTCACGAACTTGAAGAAGAACTCGAGGTAGATCGGCTTGGCGAGGTCGGGCTTCAGGCATTCCCCGAGGACGAGCCGCCCGCCGGGGACCAGCAGGGCGCGGAGGCTGCCGAGGACGCCGAGGAGGTCCGTGGCCACGTGCACCACGTTGATGCCCACGATCGCGTCGAAGGAGCCGGGGGACAGGCCCTGCGCCCCGAGGTCCCGGTTCAGGTCGAGGGGCTGGAAGGCCAGCGGCAGCCCGGGCGCGCGGCCGTGCAGCTCCCGCTGGGCCCGGCGCAGGAACGTGGGCGTGATGTCGGTGAAGCGGTACTCGGCGATTCGGTCCAGCCAGCCTTCGCGCGCGCCCTCGGCGGCGACGTGCTCGGCGAAGCTGCCGGCCCCGGCTCCGAGCTCCAGGATCCGGGCGCCTCGAGGCAGGCCGTCCGCGAGGGCCACTGCGGCGAAGGCGTTGTTGGGGAAATACTCGGGGTTCGCGTTGCTGAAGTAGGCGAGCCAGAGGGGAAGGGTGGCGAGGTCGAAGAGCAGGCCCTCGCCCGGCCTGCCTTCAAGGAAGAAGGGGGGCGACTGGCGGCGGATGGTGTCCAGGAGGTCGAAGTTCACGCCGTGGCCCGGGGCGGCGGCCTCGGCGGCGCCCCGGAGTTCCGCGGCCGTGAAGCCGGGCTCGCCTTCCAGGCGGAAGCGCGTCCCCTCACGGCGCAGGACGCCCTCGTCCGCCATGAACTCCAGCATCCAGGCCCCGGGGCCACGGGACTGGGGGTGGAGCCCCTCCAGGCAATCCTCGAGGGTGGCCCCGCGCCGGAGCCGAGCGTGCCAGCCCAGGTCGCCGGCCAGGTCGTGGGCCACCCTCGCGGCATAAAGCTCGCACGCGGCGTGGAGGGTGATGAAGGGGGCCGCGAAGATCCCCTCGCAACGGGCCTGCGCCGCGGGTCCCAGCCCCAGGTCCGGCAGCGTCCCCGAGCGCGCGATCCGTTCCTCGAGGGCGCGCAAGCTCAATCCATCATCTCGCTGATGCTGCGGCCGCCGTGGATGCGGAGGATGGCGTCACCGAGCATGGCCGCCGTGCTGAGCACCTTCAGGTTCCGGATGGCCGCGGCCTTCTCCGCAGGCACCGGGATGGTGTCGGTCACCACGAGCTCGTCCAGCTCGGCCTCGTTCAGTCGGTCCACCGCGGGCCCGCTGAAGACCGGATGGGTGACGCCGACCCGCACCTTCCTCGCCCCGAACCGCCGCAGCATCTTGGAGGCCTCCGCGATGGAGCCTCCGGTGGCGATCTCGTCGTCGTAGATGATCGCGTCCCGCCCGTCCACGTCCCCGATCAGGGCCACGCTCTCGGCCTTCTCGCTGTCGTCGGAACGGCGCTTGTCGATGAGCGCCAGGGGCAGCTTCAGCCGCTTGGCGAAGTGGCCCGCGAACTTCGCGGCCCCCGCGTCGGTGGCGACGACCACGCTGTTGGTGATGTCCGTGCGCATGAAGTGCTGGGCCAGGATCGGCGTGGCGAAGAGCTGGTCCGCGGGTGTGTGGAAGAAGCCCATGATCTGCGGCGCGTGGAGGGTCATGGTCAGGACGCGGTCCGCGCCCGCGGTCTGGAGGAGGTCCGCCACCAGGCGCGCGGTGATGGAGATTCGCGCCTCGTCCTTCTTGTCCGAGCGCGCGTAGGGGAAGTAGGGCAGCACCGCCGTGATGCGCGCCGCGCTCGAGAACTTCAGCGCGTCGATGAGGATGAGCAGCTCCATGAGGTTGTCGCTCACGGGCGGGCAGCTCGTCTGGATGACGAACACGTCGCTCTCGCGCACGTTCTCGTCGATCTTGACCTTGATGTTCTCGTTGCTGAAGCGCGTGAACTTCACCTTCCCCAGCGGCATGCCGATGTGCGCGGCGATGCCCTGCGCGAGCGCCAGGTGGCTCGTCCCCGAAAAGACCTTCATCTCACCGAACATGGCGGCCCCGTTCCCTGCGACGCGTGGATAGGGGGAAGTGTAGCCCAGCGCGGGAACCCTGGCGCGGCCCCGGGCACGCATGGTTGCGGGCCGTCTCGCTGGCGGGTCCCGCCTTGCCCGGCCCCTGCCGCCGTGAGACAAGGAAAGATTAGGTCTTCCCCAGGGTGTACCCGTGAAGCTGCTCCGCATCCTCCTGCTGCTGCTCCCCGTCGCCGCGGGGGCCCAGGCGCCGGATCTCGCCGTCCCCTTCCAGCGCCGCCAGCTTCCGAACGGGATGACCGTGGTCCTCGCGCGCCGGCCGGGACCCGGCGTCTCGGCCCGCCTCGCCGCGCGGGTGGGCGGCGCGGACGATCCGCCCGGTGCGTCGGGGTCGGCGCGGCTGGCGGCCCATGCCCTGGCGGCGCCGGCGCCGGAGGGCCCGCAGGAGGATCTGGACCAGGCCTGGGACGCGGTGCTCGCCCAGCGGAGGTTCCAGGAGCTGGAGGCCGCGCGGGCGGCCTACGCCCTGGCGCGGCCCTCTTCGGATCCCGCTCGGGAGGCGCAGTTGGCGAAGGCCTTCCGCGAAGCCCTCCTCCGACATCCCGCGCCCGCGGCCCCGGCCGCCGACGGCGTGCTCGAGTGCGGCCCGGTCACCACGGTCTGGGGGTCCGACAGGCCCGGGGACGGGTGGAAGGCCTGGTGCAAGACTCTGGCCCAGGGCCTGCGGTCCGTGGAGCTGCCCGGCTTCTACCACCACCGCGAAGCCCTGGCCACGGCACCGGCCCCGGCAGACCTCGCGCGGCTGGAGGACATCCTGCGCCAGGAGGCCTACCCCGCGGCCGCCGCCGGCCGCCCGGGCGAAGGCTGGCCGTCCGAGCGGGGCCGCCTCCGCCGAGCCGACGTCCGCGCCTTCGCCGCCCGCGCCTTCGCGCCGGCGAACCTCGCGCTGGTCCTCGTGGGCGATCTAGGCTGGGAGGACGTGGAACCGGTGCTGGCGGCCTCCTTCGGCGCCCTGGCGGCGGGGGATCCCTTCGAGCCCGTCGCCCACCGCGAGCCCCTCGGACCGGCGGACCGCCGGGCCTTCCTCGACATGGACGACCACGCCGCCTACATGGTGGCCTGGAAGGTGCCAGGGGCGGGCCATCCCGACCACGCGGCCCTGGAGGTGGCGGCGGGACTCCTGGCGGGCGGGCGGAGCGCACGCCTCACGACGCGCCTCCTGGAGGGCGCGGGCCAGGGCCGACGCGTCGGCGTCGAACTTGCGGGCTCGGGACGCCCTGACGGGGACCTCTTCCTCGTCTGGGCCGAGGCGAGCGGCGAACGCAGCCCCGGGGACCTCGCCCAGGTCATCGGCGGCGAGATCGAGCGCCTCCGCACCCAGCCTCCCAGCCCCGACCAGGTGGCGCGCGTGGTGGCGCGGGCCCGTGGGGAGCGGGCCCGGGACCTCGACGATCCGGCCCGGCTGGCCACCGCCCTGGCCCGGGCCTGGGCCCTCACCGGGGACGAAGCCAGCTACCTCCTCTCCCTCGACCGCCTGGCGGCCGTGACGCCGGAGTCGGTCCGCCACGCGGTGACCCTGCACCTGGGGGAGCGCCGCGGCGTGCAGGCCATCGGCCTCACCCCGAAGAAGGCGGCCCTCGGCGACGACACCCTGGACGGTGACATCGCCGAGCTGCTCACGGAGTTCCTCCGCCCGAGGTACCCGGGCGACGACCTGCGGCTCGGCGACGACGTGCGCTCGCAGCTCGGGCAGATCCTCGCCCTGCCCGTGGACCAGAAGCGGAAGGTGCGCGAGACGCTGAAGCAGCAGCTCGCGGGCCGTGCCCAGGAGAAGCCCAAGTGATCCCTTTCCGCCGCAGCCTCCTCGCGCTCCTCGCCCTGGCCGCCCTGCCGGGCGCCACGCAGCCCCGAAGCATCGAGTCCACCCTTCCCAACGGCCTGCGGGTCTCGGTGCGGCCGGATCCCGGGGCCCGCGCCGTCACCGCCGTGCTGGCCGTCCCCTCGGACGCCTCCCGGAACGGCCTGGGCTTCCTCGCGCCCCTGGCCCTGCGCCTCGGCGGCGGCGGTCTCTACGGCTATCGCGACGTGGACGAGCAGGTGGAGGGCCTGGGCGCCAGCCTCGAGGCCGAGGCCCTCCCCGACGCGGCCCTGATCAGGATGCGCGTCTTCAGCCGGGACCTCGGCCCCTTCCTCAACATCCTGGGCTCCCTGCTGGGCTCTCCGATCTACCCGGACCTGCGGGCTTCCTTCGCCCGCGGCAGGCGGGAGGCCGACCAGGATCCCCAGGCCCTCGCCTTCTCGGCGCTGCTCGGCGGGGAGGGATCGGCGCCGTGGCGCAAGGCCGGGATGGCGGAGCTGAAGGCCTGGCACCATGCCCACTGGATCCCCGAGAAGGCGCGCCTGTTCGTGACGGGCCCGGTGGACCCCGAGAACCTTCGCCAGCAGCTCACGGTCGCCTTGGGGGCCTGGAAGGCCGAAAGGGCGTCCTCCCCCGCTCCCTCCGCCCCCCCCGCCCGGGGCGGGCTCTACCTCCGCCGGGACCCCGCGGTGGCTCCGGCGGCCGTCCTCGCGGGCGTGCCCTGCGCGACGGAAGCCGAGGAGACGGCCCTGGCCCTGGCCCTGGAGGCCGTGGACGGCGCGGTGGCGGGCCCGGG
>JBDIBF010000022.1:0-40231 GCA_039812765.1 Holophagaceae bacterium | reverse complement strand
CCGGCTGCTGCGGCGCCGACGAGCTGCTGCCGCCGCACGCCACCATCACCAGCGCGAGCGCCGAAAGGGAGCCGATCCCGGCTGCGGTGCGGAGAATCTGACGGTTCATGGGGCCTCCTGGAGGGGGTATTGAAGAAGGGGACTTCGGGAAGACAAAGGGACGGATCAGGGTACCCCAACCCCCTCCCCCAGGGGAATCCGGGA
Organism: Holophagaceae bacterium; assembly: GCA_039812765.1. GTDB lineage: Bacteria > Acidobacteriota > Holophagae > Holophagales > Holophagaceae > JADJVL01. Next base: position 40,027 of record JBDIBF010000022.1, on the reverse strand, counting down.
TTTTCGCCCCCCCCCCAATCCGGCCCCGGGGCGAGGTTTCATTGGCGCCCGGCCTCCCTTTTCTCCTATAACGGGCTCTTCCCCAGGCCGGAGGTCCCCGAGATGCCCATGAAGCACTGGTCCGTCCAGGACGCCGCCACCCTCTACGGCATCAAGGAATGGGGCAACGGGTACTTCGGCATCAATTCGAAAGGCCACCTCGAGGTCCGGCCCACCCAGGACGAGAACCTGGTGGCGGACGTCTTCGAGATGGTGCAGTACCTCCGCAAGAAGGGCGTCCAGACGCCCCTCACCCTGCGCTTCCCCCAGATCCTGGCGGACCGAGTCATCGAGGTGAACGAGGCCTTCCGCAAGGCCATCCGGGAATTCGACTACGACGGCTCCTACCAGGGCGTCTACCCGGTGAAGACCAACCAGGTGAAGGAGGTGGTCGAAGAGATCGTGAAGGCCGGCAACAAGTACCACTACGGCCTGGAGGCGGGCTCCAAGCCCGAGCTCATGATCGCCCTCTCCATGGACCTGCACCCCGAGGCCCTGGTGCTCTGCAACGGCTACAAGGACGAGACCTTCATCCGTATGGCCCTGCTGGCCCGCAAGGCCGGGCGGAATGTCCTCATCACCGTGGAGAAGATGACGGAGCTGCCCCTCATCCTGAAGGTGGCCAAGGAGCTGAAGGTCGAGCCCCTGCTGGGCCTGCGGGCCAAGCTCAACGCCATGGGCAGCGGCAAGTGGGAGACCAGCGCCGGGGACAACGCCAAGTTCGGCCTCACCACCCGCGAGCTGCTGGAGGCCATCGAGGTGCTGGGCAAGCGCGGGATGCTGGAGAGCGTCCAGGAGCTGCACTTCCACATCGGCTCCCAGATCACGGACATCCGGCGCGTGAAGTCCGCCATGAAGGAGGCGACGCGCATCTACGCCAAGCTGCGCAAGCTGGGCGTGCCCATCCGCTACCTCAACGTGGGCGGCGGCCTCGGCATCGACTACGACGGCTCGAAGACCACCTTCTCCAGCTCCATGAACTACACGGTGGCCGAGTACGCCGCGGACGTGGTCTACACCACCAAGGAGATCTGCGCCTCCGAGCACGTGCCCATGCCGGACCTCCTCAGCGAGTCGGGACGCGCCATCGCGGCCTACCACCAGGTGGTGGTGGTGGACATCATCGGACTCATCGATACCACACACACCAAATACAAGGTCGAGCTGACCGGGAAGGAACCCCAGATCCTGAAGGAGCTGGCGTACACGCGCGACAACGTGAGCGTGAAGAACTACCGGGAGATGTACCACGACGCCATCACCCAGAAGGACGAGCTGCTCACGCTGTTCAACCTGGGCTACCTCAGCCTGGAGGACCGCGCCAAGGGCGAGATCCTGTTCTGGGAGGTCTGCCGCAAGCTGGACCGGATCCTGAACAGCAAGACCCTGAAGTACATCCCCGAGGAGTTCCAGGACCTGAACAAGGGCCTGGCCGACAAGCTCATCGCCAACTTCAGCGTCTTCCAGTCCATGCCCGACCACTGGGCCATCGACCAGCTCTTCCCGGCCATGCCCATCCACCGCCTCAAGGAGTCGCCCACGCTGCGGACGACGCTCTGCGACATCACCTGCGACAGCGACGGCAAGGTGGAGAAGTTCATCGACCTCAAGGACGTGAAGGACGAGATCCCCCTCCACGAGCCCAAGCCCGGCGAACCCTACTACGTGGCCTTCTTCCTCACCGGCGCCTACCAGGACATCCTCGGCATGCGCCACAACCTCTTCGGCGCCCCGAACGAGGCCCACATCGTCGTGGACGAGGACGAGGACTTCAAGGTCCAGCACGTCGTCCACGCCGACACCATCGACGACATGCTGAGGAGCGTCCACTACGAGCCCAGCGAGCTGGTGGCCGCGCCGACGACGAAGCGGAAGACCAGCGCGCAGAAGGACGCCGCGGAGGCGCTGAGGAGCCTGCTGACGCAGCAGCGGAAGCTGCATACGTACCTGGAGATGTAGGGACCTTCCCAGTCCAGAGTCGGCAACGGACGCTCGAGGGTGCCACCTCGGGGTTGTCTTTACGGGGTTGTCTTTACGGGGTTGTCTTTACGGGGTTGTCTTTACGGGGTTGTCTTTACGGGGTTGTCTTTACGGGGTTGTCTTTACGGGGTTGTCTTTACGGGGTTGTCTTTACGGGGTTGACCTTGAATAGGCACCTCGATCAAACGCGGGTTGCGCCCTTTGCAACCCACGTTTGATCGAGGTGCGGGCAAGCGATAGCGCGCCAGGCTGGGACGGAATCGCGCGTTCATGGCACCCGGAGGTGGTGGGACGACATCAATCGATGTTGCGCTCGGTCCGTTCTGCCCCCCGTCCCGGCCAAGGGATGGTTCATGTTCCTGGCGCGCTGTCGCTTGCCCCCATGCGAGTCAGGCACGGCCACAAGGCGGGCCGTGCCTGACCCGCATGGCCTTGGGATGTCAAGGGCAAGGTCAACTTCAAGGTCAACTTCAAGGTCAACTTCAAGGTCAACTTCAAGGTCAACTTCAAGGTCAACTTCAAGGTCAACTTCGATGTCAACTCCGAGATCAACGGCAAGGTCGAATTCGGGGTCAACGTCCGGGACGAAGCCCCCTCGCCTGAACGCCCACCCTCACCACCGCGCCGCCGGCCGCCCCTTCCACAACCACACGATGTAGTCCGTCGTGACGGGATCGCCGCCCAGCTCCCGCAGCCGGGAGGCGGCCTGGCCGCGGTGGTAGGCGCCGTGCTCGATGACCTGGTGCATGGTCTGGAGCAGCGTCGGATTGAAGCCGGGGTCCTTGAACCAGGGGACGTGGACGGGCAGGGAGAGCCGGGCCTCGGAAAGCTCGGACATGAACACGCCCGTGAGCTCGTGGACCATGCGGCCGTAGACCCGCAGGGCGGTGAGGCTCGTGTAGTCCGACGCCTCGCTCTTCTCCAGGCTCTGGCCCTTCCAGAGCTGCAGGAACAGATGCTGCACGAGGTGCACGTGATGCAGCCTCGCGCGGTTGCCCGCGTCCTCGGCGGCGGCCTTGCAGGCCAGCAGGGCCCGGTAGTTCTCCGCGTCGGCCCACTCGGCATGCTTGAAGAGGTCGGTCAGGTGGTCGAGCACGGCGGTCTCCCGGGCGGAGACCCATGATCGCACTTCGCCGAGGGCGGGAAAGGGCGGCATCATCGGAGCCATGAAGATCCTCCTCTTCGGCGCGACGGGCATGGTGGGACAGGGCGTCCTCAGGGAATGCCTGCGGGACCCCGCCGTGGAGGCCGTGCTCTCCGTGGTGCGCGCCCCCTCGGGCGTGCAGGACCCCAAACTGCGGGAGCTCGTGCACACGGACTTCCTCGACTACGCCGGCGTCGAGGCCGACCTCACCGGCTGGGACGCCTGCCTCTGGTGCCTGGGCGTCACCTCCGCCGGGATGTCCGAGGCGGACTACACGCGGGTCACGGTGGACTTCCCCCTGGCCGCCGCACGGACCCTGGTCCGCCTCAATCCGGGCATGGCCTTCGTCTACGTCAGCGGCGCCGGGGCCGATTCCAGCGGAACCAGCTCCGTGATGTGGGCCCGGGTGAAGGGCCGCGCGGAAAACGCGCTCCTCGCCCTGCCCTTCCCTCACGTCCACGCCGTGCGCCCCGCGGCCATCCAGCCCCTCGACGGCATCCGCTCGCGCACGGGCTGGATCCGCGTGGGCACCGCCCTCATGAAGCCCTTCTTCCCCCTCGTGCGCGCCCTCGTTCCCGGCCAGGTGGTCACCACCGCGGAGCTGGGCCGCGCCATGCTGCGCCTGGCCCGGCAGGGGCACCCCAGGCCGGTGCTGGAGAGCCGCGACCTCCGGGACCTCGGGAAGGCCTGATCAGCCCCAGTCCGCGGCGGGCCGCCCGTCGCGCATCCAGGTGACCAGGTCCGTGCCCGGCATGTGGCCGCCGAGCTGCACCATCCGCGTCGCGCTCTGGCCGCGGTGGTACTGGCTGTGGAAGGGGAGGTGCAGCATCAGCTCGCCCAGGGGCTGGACGAAGGGGTCGCCGGCCAGGTTCCGGTAGCGCACCGGGCGCGCCAGGTCTGCCGCGGAGACCCCGGCGAGGAAGGCCGCCACCGCGCCGTGGCCCTCCGTGGCCCAGTCCCGGAAGGCCTCGGGGGACGGGAAGCCCGGCTGGGGCACGGCCACCGGCGCCTCCTGCCAGCGCGCCAGCCAGATGCGCTGCACCGCGTGGATGTGGAAGAGGCGCTCCCCGAGGTCGGCGTCGGTGCGGGCCGGGCCGTGGGCCAGCACGGCCTTCCAGTGGGCGGCGTCGGCCCAGGCCTGGTGGGCGTAGAGGTCCTTCAGCGTGTCGAGCATGGCGTCCCCGTGACGGATGTCCCACAGGATTCTCCCCCGGGACACAGCCCTGTGGGATGCTTTCCGGCAACATCCCCGAATCCGTTCCCGGAGGTCGCCATGGACGTCAGCGAACTCAGCCCCCTCGGCATGGTCGGCTGCGGCCTCATGGGCGCCGGCATCGCGCAGATCGCCGCCCAGGCGGGCCTGGACGTGGTGGTGAAGGAGGTGGACGCCGCGGCCCTGAAGAAGGGGCTGGCGCGCATCGACGCCCAGTGGGAGAAGGCCGTGGCCAAGGGCAAGCTGGACGCCGCCGCCCGGGCCGCCTGCAACGACCGGCTGAAGGGCACCCTGCACTGGGCCGACCTCTCGGACTGCGGCCTCGTGATCGAGGCCGTGCCCGAGCTGCTGGACCTGAAGCTCCGCACCTTCACCGAGCTGGACAAGGTCCTCGCCCCCTCCACCCTGCTCTGCTCCAACACCAGCAGCCTGCCCATCACCGAACTCATGGCTGTGCTGGGCCCCGACCGCCATCCCTTCGTGGCGGGCCTGCACTTCTTCAACCCCGTGCCCGCCATGCCCCTGGTGGAGATCATCCGCACCGTGGCCACCTCCGACGACACCCTGGGCCTGCTGCGGGCCTTCGTGGCCAAGGTGGGCAAGACCGCCATCCTCGCCCCCGACGCGCCGGGCTTCGTGGTGAACCGCCTCCTGGTGCCCTACATCCTCGACTGCATCCGCTGCCGGGAACAGAAGCTGGCCAGCACCGAGGACATCGACAACGGGATGAAGCTGGGGTGTGGGCATCCCATGGGCCCGCTGCACCTCGCGGACTTCATCGGCCTCGACACCATCGTCAACGTGGCCGAGGTGATGTTCGAGGCTTATGGCGATTCCAGGTACAAGGCGCCACCCCTGGTGAAGCAGCTGGTGGCGGCGGGCCGCACGGGGCGGAAGTCGGGCCTCGGCTTCTACCGCTGGGAGGGCGAGGCGCGCATGGAGGCCCAGAGCCTCTGATCCGACCGTTCATGGGGAGCCACGCCACCGTTCATCGGGTCGCCTCCCCCGTTCGTGCCCTCCAAGTTGTTAAAGCCACGGGACTTGCGACGGATGGGCGGTTAGGGGCCGCGTCACCCTCCGGTAGGCTGGAGGCCCATCCCCTTCCCGACCGGAGCGACCATGTCCAGCCGCCTCAAGCTGAACCGAGAGACCCTGCGCCGCCTGGACGCCCGCGACCTGGGCCTCCTGCCCGCCGCCGGCGCCCCCGCCACGGCGCGGACCCAGGCTTGCGCCCCCAACACCCAGGCCACTTTCTGCGACAACGGCACCTGCGGCACCCAGCCCAGCGTGACCCTGTGCGACCAGGGCACCTGCGGCACCGAGACCATCAAGACCTCCATCACGCGCCCCACCACCGGGGCGATGTAGGCGCGCCTCCCCGCTCCCCATGGGGCCGACCCTCCGCGCCAGGCTGCGGAAGCCTTCCCTCTGGACCGTCTTCGCCCTGGTCTGCGGCGCCTATGCCGTCCTCCCGGTGGCGCAGTGGCTCCGCCAGTCCCCCCGGCCACCCCTGGCGCTGCTGGCGGTGGAGTTCCCGGCGGTCCTGCTCTTCTACTTCGCCTTCATCTGGCTCTCCCCCATCCCCTGGCAGCGCGGCGGCCGGCGGCCCTGGATCCAGGGCCTCGCGGCCCTGGCGGCCTCCGAGGGGCTGATCACCGCCATCGTCTTCGCCGACGACCTCCTCGGCCGCTGGGCCGGGCGGGCCCCGACGCCAGGGATCATCTACCTCACGAACCTGTGCTTCCAGGGCCCGGCCCTCTTCCTGGTGGGCAGCCTCATGGCCCGCCGGGAGCACCTGGAGGCGGAGCGCCTGGCCCTTCAGGCCCGGAGCGAGGAGGCCCAGGCCCTGCACCTGAAGGGGCAGATCCACCCCCACGTGCTCTTCAACGCCCTGAACGGCCTCGCGGAGCTCATGGAGGACGACCCCGCCCAGGCGGAGGCCTGCGTCCGGTCCATGTCGGACTTCCTGCACAGGATCCTCGAAGCCACCCGCCAGGCCACCTGGCCCCTCGCCGAGGAGCGGGCCCTGGTGGAGCAGTTCCTGGTCATGGAGTCCCTGCGCTTCGGGGACCGGCTCCGGGTCCGCTGGGACTGGGATCCGGCGGGCCAGGAGCTCTGGGTGCTGCCCATGGTCCTGCAGCCCCTCGTGGAGAACGCCCTGAAGCATGGCATCGCCCCGCAGGAGGAGGGCGGGGACCTGGTCCTGCGCGCGGAGCGGGAGGGTGGCGGACTCCTGCTGGAGGTGCTCAACACCGGGTCGGGCCCCGGCGCCCGCGGCCACGGGGTCGGCCTGGCCAACCTTCGGGCCCGGCTGGCCCTGGCCTATGGCGACCGGGCCGAGTTCACCCTCTCCCGGGATGGGGCCTGGACCGCGGCGCGGATCCGGTTGAAGCTGTCAGCACTCAGCGAAGCCCATGACGACCTTGCGAATCCTGGTGGTGGATGACGAGCCCCTGGCGCGGAAGCGCCTCGCGCGGCTCCTGAAGGACGCCGGCTGCGAGGTGCTGGACGAGTTGAAGAGCGTGCCGGCCCTCCTCGCGCGCCTGGCGGAGGCCCCCCGCCCCGACGCCCTCTTCCTCGACGTCGAGATGCCGGGCGGCACGGGCCTGGAGGCCCTCGCCGAGCTGGACCCGCCCCTGCCGGTGGTCTTCGTGACCGCCTATCCCCAACATGCGGCCCGGGCCTTCGAGGTGGACGCGGTGGACTACCTCGTGAAGCCGGTGTTCAAGGACCGGTTGGAGAAGGCGCTTGAGAAGCTGCGCCGCCACCTCCAGGCCGCGGCGCCGAGGGCGGAGGCCGCGGCCTCCGCCCCGGCCTCGGCCCCGGTCCCGCCCCTGCGCTTCCCCGCCCGGGCGGCCGGAGGGCACTTCTTCCTGGAGTTCAGGAAGGTGAGCCACTTCGAGTTCAGCGAGGGGGCGGTGTGGGCTTGGCTGGGCGGTCAGCGCTTCCGCGCCCCCTGGGAGTCCCTGGGCGACGTGGAGGCGGCCTTCCCGGGGCAGGGCCTCCTGCGCGTCCAGCGCCACCTCCTGGTGCGACCCGAGGCCGTCCTCAGCCACCGCCCGCTGCTGAACGGACGGGCCCAGATCCGGCTCGTGGACGGCGTCGAGCTCGAGGTGAGCCGCAGCATGACGCCGAGGCTGCGGGAGATCCTCGGCATCGGCAAGGGCTGAAGGGGGATCGCCACCGCTCGTCGGGCCGGACGCGACGGCTCGTGGCCGAGGCGCGCCCGATCGTTGAGCGGTCCGCCGCGGCCCCGCAGCATGGGGCAACGCCCCAATCCCCGCCGCCCGCGCGGCCCGCAAAGGAAACCCCATGAAGAAGCTCACCCTCGCCAAGGAGACCCTGAAGCGCCTGGACGACCAGGACCTCCTCGCCGCCGCCGGCGCGTCCACAGGCTGCCCCACGCTCACGGCCTGCCAGCCGACCCAGCACAACTCGTGCGTCGTCTGTCCGGTGGTGACCCGCCGGGCCTGCACCACCTCCATCGCCTGAGGCGCCTCCATGACCCGTACGCTCCAGCTCGCCAAGGAGACCCTCCGCGTCCTGGAGGCCTCCGAGCCCGGCGCCATCCAGGGCGCCGGCTATCCCACCCGCTACGGCTCCTGCCTCACGGCGGAGGCCCGCACCCAGTGCGCCTGCCAGATCCTCACCTACCAGCTGGGCTGCACCCTGGAAGCGAAGTAGCTCCGGGGCGGATGCCCATCCAGGCCCGGGTCGCTGGACCCGGGCCTTTCCGTATCATCAGGGGCATGGGCGCCCTCGACGAGATCGCCGCGGCCCGGGGCCGCGTCTCGAACCTCTGGCGCGAGCTGGCGGCGGACGAGGGCTTCCTCCGCGCGGCCTTCGCCCTCTACCGGGCCGCCCTGCACGACCCGGCTGGACTGCCCCGGCGGGACCGGGAGCTGCTCTGCCTCGCCACCAGCGCCGCGAACCGCTGCGCCTACTGCGTGGCCCACCACCGCCGGCACCTGGAGGCCGCGGGCCTTGCCCCTCGCCAAGTGGACGCGGTGGCGGCGGGGCAGGACCTGGGGGACCCTAGGCTGGATGCCCTCCTGGCCCTGGCGCGGGACCTCGCCGCGGAACCGGGCGGGGCCGGGGTGAACCACCGCGCGCGCCTCGCCGCGCTCGGTCTGGGCGCCCTCGAGGTCCAGCAGGCCATCCAGGTCTGCGCCACCTACGCGCTGTTCAACCGCCTCGTACTCGCCCTCGGGGTGGCACTGGAGCCGGAGTTCCAGCCGTGAGGCCCGCCTGGGCCGCGGCCCTCTTCCTCGCCCTCCTCGCCTTCGCCCTCGTCGCCGCCCGCCGGGGCGAGCACCGCCGCCACGCCGGCGCCATGCTGTTGGCCCTGGGCCTGCTCGCCGCCTTCCTGCCCTTCCACCTCCGCGGCGTCGCCCTCCACGGGCTGGCTTCCCTCGACGGGTTCCGGACCTTTCACCGCTCGTCCGCCCTGGCGGGGTTGGGTCTCGGGCTGCTGGCCCTGCCCCTCGGGATGGCGGCCCTGGCCTATCGCGAGGGCCGCCTGGCCGAGCCCCGGTGGACGCGGCGCCACAAGGCCCTGTCCCGCCCCGCGTGGGTCCTGCTCGCCCTGGCGGCCTTGCTGGGGCTGCTGCGCAGCCTGTCGAGTCCCTGACCCCCTCAGGGCCTGAACACCCGCGTCGCCACCGCCCCCTGGTGCAGCCGCGTCCGCTGCGCCTCGGGATCCCCCTTCTGCCAGGCCTCGTACTGGTCCAGCCGGTGCTTGGATCCCAGGTGCCCGCTCTCCCCCAGCGGCAGCACCAGCCGCGTGGCGTCCAGGTCCGCCAGGTCCACCACCATGCGCATCGACTGCCCGAAGTCGCGGCTCACCACCCGGATGGACTTCGTGGAGCCCGAGAGCCGCGCCGGCTTCGGATTGAAGATCCAGCCGAGGATCCCGCCGCCGAGGCCGAAGGGATGCTTCATGCGCACCTCGTTCACCTCGCCCCAGGGCTTGTTCCAGGTGGGGGAGGCCTTGGCTTCCTTCAGGCATTCGTCGAGGAAAGCATGTTTGTCGCCGAGACCCGCGGCCTTCCACGGGTCGGGCGTAGCCTCCGCCGCCGCCAGCATCCAGGCGTCCTCGTTGTACCAGTGGAATTTCAGCGGATCGACCGAGGTCTCCTTCAGAAGGCGGCCCAGCACACGCTTACGGACGGTTCTCCGCATGATCTCCAGGTGTGTGAAGGTTGCATTGCCCTCGTCCCCGGACGCATCGATGTCTCGTCCCAGTTTCTTCGCGGCGGGATGCGCCAGCTTTGATGTCCATGGCCATTCGATCGAGGTCGAGATCGCTTCGGAGAACTGGGAATGGAAACGTGAGAAGGGCTCGTCCTGCAACCATTCCGACTGCTCCCTGGGCGTCCAGTCCGACTTGTCTCCGAGCAGTTCGGTGATCCGCCCCGCCCGGCTCGTCCCCGCCCACTCCGTCGCCACCACGTGCGGGAAGCTCGTACCGATCACGCGGTTGTTCGCGGTGGCAAGGAACCCTTCGGGCGGATCGAACACGCGCGGCATCTCGCCCTGAGGGACGTAACCCTGCCAGTCGTTGGACGGATCGCTCCCGTTCAGGATGCGGCTGCCATCGTTCCCTTGCTTACGGATCGGAATGAGCCCCGAGGCGCGCCAGCCGATGTGGCCGTCCTTGTCGGCATACACGATGTTCTGCGCCGGTCCCGTGAACTGGTCGACGGCGGCATTGAAGGAGGTCCAGTCCTTCGCCGCCATGAAGCCCATGGTGGGCATGCGCAGCAGGGCGGGATCCAGCGCGGTCCACTTCAGGGAGAGCCCGGGCAGCACCTGCGGGCCGTGGGCGCCCAGCTTCACCCGCAGTTCCTCGGGCGGCTTGCCCTTCACACCGATGGACTCCACCCGCTCCGAGACCGCCTGCTCCCGGAACAGGTCCTGCACATCCGTCCCCAGGTTCGTGAAGCCCCAGGCGACCGCGTCGTTGTGGCCGATGACCAGGCCCGGCAGGCCCGGCAGGCTCACGCCCTGGGCCGTGCGCCCCGCGACCTCGAAGCGCACCTGGAACCAGATGCCCGGCGCGGCGAGGGAGAGGTGCGGGTCGTTGGCGAGGATGGGCCTGCCCGACTGTGTGCGGGAGCCCGCGACCACCCAGTTGTTGCTGCCGGCCCGCAGCTCAGGGTCCGGCGTCGGGATGGCCAGCATCGCTTCCAGGTCCCGCAGCGTCGCGGCCTTGTCCGTCGCCGTGGACGGCTTCGCCTCGCCCCTCGCGAAGAAGGCCGCCGTGTCCGGCACCGTGCCGGGCGCATCCGGCGTCAGCGGCAGGTCGCCCTCGGCGATGCTCGGCATCAGGAACTTGCGCGTGGCCTCCGGGAGGTCCTTCAACGCTTCGGCCTGCACCTCGCTCTTCCACGACGTGGAGAGGTCCTCGTGCATGAGGAGCAGCACCTCCAGGCTGTGGGCCGGCGTCCAGGGCTCCGGCTTCAGGCCCAGCATCTGGAACTCGAGCCCCCAGCGGCCCGGTCGGGAAGCGAGCCAGGCGTTCACGCCGGCGGCATAGGCCTCCAGCGCCTGCCGTTCCTCCGCGGGCAGCCGCGGCACCGCGGCCTCGGCCACCTGCCGGAAGCCGTAGGTGCGATGGATCCGGTCCAGGGGCAGCGCCCCCGCGCCCACCAGCTCGCTGAGCCGCCCTTCCGCGCTGCGCCGCATCAGCTCCATCTGGAACATCCGCTCCCGGGCCGTCTCGAAGCCCTGGACGCGGAAGGCGTCGAAGAGGTCGGCGGCCTTCAGGGTCGGCACCCCCCGGCCATCCACGGCCACCGTGACCTCGCCCTTCAGGCCGGCGAGGGGCGCCGTCGCGTCGTCGGGAAGCTGCCGACGGACGAGGAACCAGGCTCCGCCCCCGGCGACGCTCCCAAGCAGGAGCCCCGCCAGGCCGAGCCGCCTGGCCCAGCGCCACGCTCGAGAAGAGGACACCAAGCCCAGGCCCCTACTTCACGAAGCGCACGGCGTAGACCGGCGGCAGATGCTCGCCCACGGTGGCCCAGCTTTCGCCGCCGTCCTCGCTCACCCACAGGCTTCCCGTGCTGCTGCCGAAGGCCAGCCGGGACCCGCTGCCGTCCACGTCCAGGGCGTGGCGGTAGACGATGTCATAGGCGTGCTCCTGGGGCAGGCCCTTCGAGAAAGTCTCGAAGGTGCTGCAGGCATCCTTGGTGCGGTTCACCACCACCTTCGCGTCCTTGGGGATGCGCTCCATGTCCTTCACCGCCGGCACGAACCAGGCCGTGTCGGCCTCCGTCGGGTGCGCCGCCACGGGGAAGCCGAAGACCGAGGGCGAGACGCCGGTGATCTCCGTCCAGCTCGCCGCGTTGTTGCGCGACATGAAGATGCCGTTGTGGTGCTGCATGTAGAGGCGGTCGGGATCCGCCGGGCTGCGCACCACGCAGTGGGGATCCTGGGAGGAAGGATCCTCCACCAGCTCCTGCGGCGCGTAGTCCGCCCGCAGGCCCTTGCAGCGGCTCTGCCAGGTGGCGCCGTCGTCGCGGCTCTCCCACACGCCGCCACTGGAGATGGCCACCAGCAGCGAACCGTCCCGGGGATCCACCAGCACTGAGTGCATGCCCGGCAGGTCCGCCCCGCCGCCGGTCCACTGCTTGCGCGCGTCCATGAACCAGAGGGACTCCACGAGGCTCCACGTCGCGCCCCGGTCGTCGGACTTGAAGAGGCCCCCGGGCAGCGTCCCCGCCCAGATCCGCTCGGGCTGGGAGGGCAGGCCCGGCGTGAGGGCCCAGATCTTGTTCAACTTCCAGGGGATGGGCCGGCCGAAGGCGTCCTGGTCATGGGTGCCGTCGGGATGGGGCGGGTACTCGGGGACGCCGACCTCCGTCCAGGTCTCGCCGGCGTCGTCGCTGCGGTGCAGCTTCGTCCCGAAGTGGCCGTGGTCGATGGTGGCGTACCAGGCGCCGTCCCGGGGATCCACCATGGCCAGGGCGAAGTTCTCGGCGAGGAAGTGCACCTTGGCGATGGACCAGCCGACCGGGCCGCGGTCCACCTGGAAGAGCCCCTTGCGCGTGGCGGCGAGGAGCCGGGTCGAGGGCTGGCTGATCGTGGTGGACATGGGGTCAACCTCCGGAAAGGGCCTGCATGACGTAGATCTGGCTCCCCTCCTCCGTGGCATCGCCCTGGGCCTTGCGGTCCCGGATGGGCGTGCCGTCGAGGAAGATGGCCATGTGGAAGCGCAGGGCGCCGTGCTCGTCCAGCACGTAGCCCCGCAGGCGCGGGTTCTCCGCGAAGACCGCCTCCAGCGCCTCCCGCACCGTGGCGCCGGGCACGTCCATGGGCGGGCAGGCCAGGTGGCGCTGGAGGTTGGCGGTGAAGGCGACGCGGGGCATGGGAGTCGGAACGAAGCTTCGAGGCTGACGGGCCCCGTGGCTGGCGTCAACGCTTCCGGGGTGAAGGCTCCGTGCCATCCTGGGTCCCATGCGCCGCGCCGCCCTCGCCCTGACCCTTGCGCTCCTGTCGGCCTGCGACCGCCGGACGGTGCAGGCTCAGGCCTCCGCCCCGGATCCGGCGACGGCCCCGGGTACGATGCCGTCCGTGCCAGTCGGCCAGACGCGCACCCTGGTGTTCCTCGGCGACAGCCTCACCGCGGGCTATGGCGTGGACCGGGACGCCGCCTTCCCGGCCCTCATCGAGGCGCGCCTCCAGGCCGCGGGCCGGCCCTGGAAGGTGGTGAACGCCGGCGTGAGCGGCGACACCACCGCCGGCGGCGTGACGCGGCTGGACTGGGTGTTCCGGTCGAAGCCCGAGGTGCTCGTGGTGGCCCTGGGGGCCAACGACGGCCTGCGGGGCCTCCCGGTGGAGGCGAGCGAAGAGAACCTTCGCGCCATCCTGGAACGCGCCCGGAAGGAGGGCTGCGCCGTCCTCCTGGTGGGCATGCAGATGCCCGAGAATCTCGGCCCCGCCTACCGCGCCCGCTTCGCGGCGCTGTACCCGAGGCTGGCGAAGGACTTCGGCGTCCCGCTGCTGCCCTTCCTGCTCGAAGGCGTGGCCATGGACCGGGCCCTCAACCAGGCCGACGGCATCCACCCCACCGCGGAAGGCCATCGCCGGGTCGCCGAGACCGTGTGGAAGGCCCTGGACCCCGTGCTGCGCGGCGCGGAGGCCCGGAAGGGCTGAGCCCGAGCCTGGACGGCCGCGCGCGGGGCCGGGCCCCAGGGTAGGCTCGTCCCATGATCGAGCTGCGCGGCCTCACCAAGACCTACCCCTCGCCCGAGGGCGGCTCCCTCACGGTGCTGGAGGACGTCTCCCTCGCCATCCCCAAGGGCGCGTCGGCCGCCATCCTCGGCCCCAGCGGCAGCGGCAAGAGCACGCTGCTCGGGCTCATGGCGGGCCTGGACAGGCCCACCGCCGGCACCGTGCGGGTGGCGGACCAGGACCTGGGCGCCCTCAGCGAAGTGGCCCTGGCGGCCTTCCGGGCCCGCACCGTGGGCTTCGTGTTCCAGTCCTTCCACCTGCTCGCCCACTTCGACGCCCTGCAGAACGTCCTCATCGCCGCGGAGCTGGCGGGCCTGGAGGACGCCGGGGCCAAGGCCGAAGAGGCCCTGAAGCGCGTGGGCCTCGCCGAGCGCCGGCACCACGTGCCGGGCCAGCTCAGCGGCGGCGAGTGCCAGCGCGTCGCCCTCGCCCGCGCCGTCGTCGCCCGCCCGCCCATCCTGCTCTGCGACGAGCCCACGGGCAGCCTCGACGCGAAGAACGCCGACCGGGTCTTCGGACTGCTCAAGGAGCTGCACCAGGACCTGCACGCGACCCTGGTGCTGGTGACCCACGACGCCCACCTGGGCGCCCAGATGGGCCTCACCTTCGCCCTGGAGCGGGGCCGCCTCGTGGACGGCCAGCATGGCTGACCTCCCCGGCGGCCTCGCCTTCGAGGCCCGCGTCGCGTGGCGGGAGCTGCGGGGCTCCTGGGCCCGCCTGCTGCTGGTGGCGCTCTGCCTCGCGGCGGGCTTCGCGGCCTTCTTCGCCACGGCCCTCTTCAGCGCGCGGGTGCTGAGGGGCGTGCGCGCCGAGAGCCGGGCCATCCTGGGGGGCGACGCGGCCCTCACGGTCAACGGCCTCTTCCCCGGCGGCCTGCGCGAGCGCGCCGCCGCCCTGCCGGGCGTGGAGTCCTCCACCCTGCTCTACGACTTCGCCACCGTGGCGGAGGGGAACGGCCAGGCGCGCCTGGTGGAGGTGCGCGCGGTGGAAGGGGGCTATCCCCTGGCCGGGCGCCTCACCCTGGAACCCGCCGTCGCCCGCCAGGCTGGCGCCGTGTACGGGGAGCGCGCCCTGGTGGAGGGCTGGAACCTGGAGCCGGGGGCCCTGGTGAGCCTCGGCGGCCGCGCCTTCCCCCTGAAGGGCATCCTCGCCTTCGACGAGAGCCGCCAGGCCAGCGCCTTCGCCCTCGGGCCCCGCCTCCTCATGGACCGCGCGGACGCCGAAGCCGCGGGCCTGCTCACGGCGCGCTCCCGGCTCAGCGGGAAGCTCATCCTGCGCTACGGCCCGAAGGCCGACCCCAAGGCCCTGGAGACGGCCTTGCGGGGCCTGGCCGCCCACGAGACGGTCCGGGTGCGGGTGCAGACCCACGAGGACGCCGCGGCGGCCCTGGCGCAGCCCCTGCGCAACCTCAACCGCTTCGTCCAGCAGCTCGGCGTGATGACCCTGCTGCTGAGCACCCTCGGCGCCTGGGCCATCCTGTCGGCCTACCTGGGCGCCCGGGCCCGGGACGCGGCCATCCTGCGCTGCCTGGGCGTGGGTCCGGGCGGGCCCTTCCGCATCTACGGGCTGCTGGTGCTCATGCTGCTGGGCCTGGCCCTGCTCCTGGGCTTCGGCGCGGGCCTCGCCGCCGCCGCCGCCGTGCCGCGCGTGCTGGGAGACCTCATCCCCGCGGCCCTCCAGGGCGGCGCCCTGGGCTGGCCGCCGCCCTTGGAGAGCGCCCTGGCGGTGCTGCTGGTGCTGCTCCTCTGCCTGCCCGCCCTGCTGGCCCTGCGGGGCGCCTCGCCCCTGGGCCTCCTGCGGGAGGGCCTCGACGCCCGCACGCCGACGCTGCTGACCGGCCTCTGCCTCGGCGCGGCGGCCCTGGCGGCGGCCCTGCTCCTGGTGCGCAGCGCGCCGACGCCGGCGGCGGGCTGGGCGATGGTCGCGGGCCTGGGCTCCCTCTTCCTCCTGCTCTACGGCTCGGCGCGGCTCCTGGTGTGGATGTTCCGTCGAGTGGGCCTGCGCTCGCCGCTGCCCCTGCGCCTGGGCCTCGGCCAGCTCGGCGCCAAGCCCACCCTCACCGGGCTGCTCATGGCGGTGATGGGCCTCGCGGTCTTCCTGACCCTGTCGGCCCAGCTGGTGAAGGACGACGTGGTGGGACCGCTCCAGGCCCAGACCTCCGCCGCGGAGAAGCCCAACCTCTTCCTGATGGACGTGCAGCCCGCCCAACGGGAGGGCGTCCTGGCCCTGCTGGCAAAGGAGGGCGCCAAGGCCCCCCTCGAGGCGCCCATCGTGCGGGCGCGGCTGGTCTCGGTGGCCGGGCGGCCCGTGGTGGACCGGCGGAACGCCGAACGGGAGCGGGACCGCAGCGAAGCCCGCGACCGGGGCGAGGACCGGGGCGAGGGCTTCCGCACCCGGGAGCAGAACCTCACCTTCCGGGACCGCCCCGGCGCCTCGGAAGCGGTCGTGGCGGGGCGCTTCTGGGCGGCGGGAGGCCCGGCCGCCGACGAGATCAGTCTGGAGGAGGGCTTCGCCACGGCCATCGGCGCGAAGCTCGGGGACGCCATGGTCTTCGACGTGCAGGGCCAGGAGCTGCGGGGCCGCGTCACCAGCCTGCGCAAGGTGCGCTGGCAGAGCTTCCAGCCCAACTTCTTCATCGTGCTGCATCCGAGCCTGCTGAAGGACGCCCCGGCCCTGCACCTGGTGGCCGCCGAGGCCGACCCCGGCGCCCGGGCGCGCATCCAGAACGGCCTGGCCCGCGGCTTCCCCAACGTCACGCCCATCGATGTCAGCGAGATCCTCGGCAAGGTGGACCGCATCCTCCAGACCGTGGCCATCGTCACCCGGGTGCTGGCGGGGCTCATGATCGCCTCGGCCCTGCTGGTGCTGGCCGCGAGCCTTCTGGCGGGCCGCCTGGGACGGGCGCGGGACCTGGCCCTGCTACGCACCCTGGGCGCCACCGACGCCGTCCTCCTGCGCAGCCTCGCCTGGGAGTTCACGCTCCTGGGCGGAACCGCCGCCTTGCTCAGCGCGGTCCTGGCCTGGAACCTCGCCCGCCTCTACGTCGTGCGCGTGCTCGAGCTGGACAGCAGCCCCAGCCTCGTCTCGGCCCTCGTGCTACTGCTGCTCGCCGCGGCCCTCACCGCCGCGGTGGGCCTGGCGGGCAGCGTGAAGGCCCTGCGGCTCAAGCCGCTGGAGGTGCTGCGGGGGGAGTGAGGGCCGGGGCGGCCGGTTCGACCTTCACCGTAGTCTCCCCCGCCAGGGAGGTGAGCCCGTCCGAATTCCGCGCGATCACCCGGAGGATCGCCGTGCCGGTCGCCGACGGCGTGAACTGCAGGACCTGCCCCTGGATCACGCAGCCCGGGGTCGGCGTCTCGAACGTGAGCGCCAGGCCCCGGGGATCGGTGCAGGCGATGGTGAAGAGGGCCGTGGTGCCGAGCTTCACCGTGCCGGGCCCGCCGAGGACGGGCTTGTCCGGCGGGAGGGGCTGGCCGGCGTTGGACATCTGCGCGTGGCGGAAGTTCAAGTCCGGGCACCCGAGCAGGCCCAGCAGCAGCGGGACTGACCAGACGCGCCGCCTCACCACCCGTCCTCCACGCCCTTCCCCGCCTCCGCGTGCTTCAGCGCCCGCAGGCCGATGTCGCGCCGCACCTGCATGCCGGGCCAGGAGACGCTGTCCAGGGCCTCCTCGATGCGGGCGCGGGCGGTGGCGAGGCTGCCGGCGTGGGTGACGAGGTTCAGCACGCGGCCACCGTTGGTGAGCCAGGTGCCGTTGGCCTTCTTCGTGCCCGCGTGGATCACCGTCACCGCGGGCGTGCCGATCTCGATGGGCACGTCCTTCTTCGGCGGGCCGGGATAGCCTTCCGCGGCCAGCACCACCGACAGCGCGCAGCCGGGGTGCAGCTTCAGCCTCTCCCGGTCCATGCGCCCCTCAGCCACCTCGAGGAGGAGCTGCGGCAGGTCCTCGTCCAGCAAGTGCATGAGCACCTGGGTCTCCGGATCGCCGAAGCGGCAGTTGTACTCGAGGAGCTTCGGACTCGTGGCGTCCCACATCACGCCGAGGAAGAGCACGCCGCGCGCCCGCAGGCCGTCGGCCTGGAGGCCCTTCACCGTGGGAACCACCAGCTCGTCCACCAAGCGCTGGACGTCGGCGGCCTTGAGGAAGGGGATGGGCCCGAAGGCGCCCATGCCGCCGGTGTTGGGGCCTTCGTCGTTCTCGAAGATGCGCTTGTGGTCCTGGCAGGGCGGCAGCGCGAGGAAGCGCGCATGCTCCGCATCAACGTCCACCAGCACGTGGAAGCTGAGCTCCATGCCGAAGAGGGGCGCTTCCAGCAGGACGGTCTTCGACGCCTCGCCGAACGCGCCGTCGAGGAAGCGCTTCAGGGTCTCCAGGGCCTCGGCCTCGGTGCCCGCCAGCACCACGCCCTTCCCCGCGGCCAGGCCGTCGGCCTTCAGGACGATGGGATAGCCGTGGGGCCAGGACCGGATCGCTTCGGCCCCGGCTTCGAAGTCCGACACCGCCACGCTGGCGGCGCAGGGGATGCCGTGGCGCTGCATGAAGGCCTTGGCGAAGACCTTCGAGCCTTCCAGCCGCGCCGTGGCGGCGTCGTGGCCGAAGACGGCGATCCCCAGGGCCCGCACCGCGTCCGCGAGGCCCGCCACCAGGGGCGCCTCCGGCCCGATGACCATGAGGTCGGGCCGCTCCGCCGCGCACCAGTCCCGGAGGCCCGCCACGTCGTCGGCCTCGAAGGGCAGGCGGATCCCCTGCCCCCGCATCCCGTCGCTGCCGGGGGCGATGAAGAGCTCCACGGGATGGAGCGAGGCCTTGAGCTTCAGCGCGAGGGCGTGCTCACGCCCTCCGGAACCAACAAGCAGGATCTTCATGGGGGCAGTATCCCAAATCCTGCCCCCACGGAATGGGGAAATCCCGCGACCAACGCCCTATTTGCATTCCAGCCAGGACTGGCCGGCGCGGACCTCCGCGGCCAGCCGGACGCCCAGCGGGCCGAGGTCGTCGGCGCCCTCCATGGCCTCCTGCAGCAGTCCCGTGACCGCGTCCAGCTCCCGGGGCGGCGTCTCCAGCAGCAGTTCGTCGTGGACCTGGAGGAGGAGCTTGGCCTGCAGCTTGGAGGCCTCGAGCCGGCGGTGCAGGCGCACCATGGCCCGGCGCATGAGGTCGGCCGCCGTGCCCTGCACCACGGTGTTCACCGCCTCCCGCAGGCCCTGGGCCTGGAGGCGCGGGTCGGCGCTCTCCAGCTCGGGGATGCGGCGGATGCGGCCCCAGGCCGTGCGGACGAGGCCCTCCTTCAGGGCCTTCTGCTTGGTGCCCTCGATCCATTCGGCGACCTTGGGCATGCGCTCGAAGTAGCGCTCGATGAAGGCCTTCGCCTCCTTGGTGGTGATGCCCAGGGAAGCCGCCAGGGCGAAGGCGCCCTGGCCGTAGAGGAGGCCGAAGTTCACGGCCTTCGCCTTCGCCCGGTCCTCGGCCTTCACCTCCGCCAGGGGCACGCCCATCACCTCGGAGGCCGTGCGGCGGTGGATGTCCTCGCCGGCCTCGAAGGCCCCCAGCAGCACGGGGTCCTGGGCCAGGGCCGCGGCCACCCGCAGCTCGATCTGGCTGTAGTCCGCGTCCAGCAGCACCCAGCCCTCGCGCGGCACGAAGGCCCCGCGGATCCGCCGGCCCTCCTCGGTGCGGATGGGGATGTTCTGGAGATTGGGATCGCTGGACGCGAGGCGCCCGGAAGCCACCGCGGCCTGGTGCAGGCGGGTGTGCACCCGGCCCGTCACCGGGTTGATCATGGCCGGGAGGGCCTCCACGTAGGTGCCCAGCAGCTTCACCATCTGGCGGTGCTTCAGCAGCTCCACGGCGATCTCGGCGTGGTGGCTCTCCGCCAGCTCCACCAGCACGTCCTCGTCGGTGCTGGGGGCCTTGGTCTTGCCGGTGCGCTTGATCACCGGCAGCCCCAGCTTCTCGAAGAGGATGCGCCCGAGCTGGGCGGGGCTCGAGAGGTTGAAGCCTTCGCCCGCCAGCTCCGTGACCCGCTCGGCGGCCCGGTCCCGCACGTCCTTCATCTCGACGGCGAGCCGGGCGAGGACGTCGCGGTCGACGCGGATGCCCGTCAGCTCCAGGTCCGCGAGCACCTCGACCAGGGGCAGGTCCACTTCGTCATAGAGCCGCCGGAGCTGGGGGTCCGTCATCGCCGCGTCCAGCTTCGTCACGAGCTGCAGGGCCAGGTCCGCGTCCTCGGCGGCGTACTGCACGGCCTTCACGAAGTCGGCCTGGTCGAAACGGAGCTGCCCCTTGCCCTTGCCCACCACCTCCTCGAAGGGGATGGGCTTGAGGTCCAGGACGCGCACGCTGAGGTCGTCCAGGTTGTGGCGGAGCCGCGAATCCAGCAGGTAGCTCTGCACCATGCTGTCCCCGGCCATGCCCTTCACCGGCAGCCCGTGGCGCTGGAGCACCTGCAGGTCGTACTTGAGGTTCTGGCCCACCTTCTCGACCGTCGGGTCCGCCAGCAGGGGGCCGAGGATCGCGCGGACCGAGGCGAAGTCCAGGTTCCGCGGGTCGAGGTGTTCTTTGAGGCCGTGGAAGTAGTCCGCCGCGTCGCCCCGCAGGTCGAGCTCGGCCTCACTGAGGCCCGAATCCGGCAGCAGGCCCGGCAGCGCGCCCTCCGTGTCCTTCGAGGGGGGCTTCAAGTGGCCCAGGGGGACGTAGAGGCCCTCGTTGGGCCTCCACGCGAGGCTCAGGCCCACCATGTGGCCGCGGGTGGGATCGAGGGACGTGGTCTCCGTGTCCAGGCCGCAGCGTCCGGCCTTCCGGATCTCCTTCACAGCCTCCTCGAGGTCCTTCAGGCTCGCGGCGTGACGGTAGATCCGCCCCGCCCCCGCCTCGCCGCCGCCCACCTCGGTGAACTCCTTGGTCAGCGTCTGGAAGCCCAGGCGCTTGAAGGCCTCCCGGGCCTGGGCGGGATCCACGCCCTTGTAGGCGAGGTCGTGGACCGTGACCGGCAGGTCCAGGTCCGTGACGACGGTGACCAGGCGCTTCGTGAGGTCCAGGTAGTCCGCCGCGGCCTCGAGGCCCTCCCGCTGCTTGGGCTTCAGCTCCTCCTTGTGGGCCAGGATCTCCTCGAGGCTGCCGTAGGTCTCCAGCAGCGTCCGCGCCCCCTTCTCGCCGATGCCCGGCACGCCCTTCACGTTGTCGGAGGCGTCGCCCATGAGAGTGAGCACGCCCACCACCTGCTCGGGCCACACGCCGAAGCGCTCCTTCACGCCGGCCCGGTCGATCCAGACCTCCCCGTCGCGGTTGTTGAGCACCTGGATCTTCGCGTCGTCGTCCACCAGCTGGAGCAGGTCCTTGTCGGGGCTGATGATGACCGAGGGGAGGCCCTCCTTCGCCGCCTGCTTGGCGAGGGTGCCCATGACGTCGTCGGCCTCGAATCCGTGGAGCTCCACGATCGGGATGTTGAGGGCCTCGATGAGCTGGCGGATGAGCGGGATCTGGGGCCGCAGGTCCTCGGGCATCTCGTCGCGGTTGGCCTTGTACTCGGGATAGAGCTTGTGCCGGAAGGTGGGCTCCGGCGTGTCGAAGACCGCCGCCAGGTGCGTGGGCCTGTGCTGGTTCACCAGCTGCAGGAGCATCCGCGCCATGGTCATGGTGGCGCCGTTCTTCAGCCGCATGTTGGCGAAGTAGGCTCTGAAAATGAGCGCGAAGGTGTCGATCAGATAAAGGCGATGCTCAGCCACGCTGAACCTCCGGGCCGAACGGTGAGGTCTCGCGTATCCGCGCAGCGGATGCCGAGAGGATCAGCGCGAAGGTGTCGATCAGGTAGAGGCGATGCTCGTTCATGGCCCCAGTCTGGCAGGGCCTCAGAACCAGGCCCATGCCAGGCCGCCGGGCGGGGGAGCCGCGGCCCATTCCACATGCAGGACGCGGCGGGGCGACGGGTCGGTGGCGCGGTCCGAGCCGTGGAGGAGCAGGGGGCGCATGAGCACCACGTCGCCCCGGGAGGCCAGGACGGTGCGGGGCGCCATGCGGGAGCGCCAAGCCTCGATCTCCGCGTCCCCGAGGCGGCCCCCGTGGTGCGAGCCCGGCAGCACCTGCAGGGGCCCCTGCCCTAGCCCGCAGGGATCGAGGTGGATCCGCGTGGCGAGCATCCCTTCCATCACCGAGGCGGGCGCCTGGGCCTGGTAGACGTGCGCCTTGTTCACCCAGGGCCCGAAGCCGGGGACTTCCCGGGGCTCCTTCAGGGCCAGCGTCGTGTCCTGGTGGAAGGCGATGGCCCAGTTCTCCCGGTCCGCAGCCTTGCCCATCAGGAGGGCCCGGACCGGCCGGGCGGCGGGACCGAGGACGCGGGCCGCCAGCTCCGGCAGGAAGGTCGCCGACGCCCAGGACGCGAAGGCTTCCAGCCCGACGGGCCGGCGTTCCAGGCGCGGACCGCCGCCGAGGCGGCCCTCCAGGTCCGCGACCGCGGCCTCCGGCAGCGCCTCCGGCCACCGGCAGGCGCCATCCCGCTCGAGGGCCCCCAGGGCCGCGGCGAAGATGTCCATGCCTCCGTGATGGCAGGCCGGGGCGGGTCCGTCAAAAACCCTCCTTGACAGCACGAACGATCGTACTATTTTTAAAGTCCATGAACGCCGCCGTCCTCGAACCCCGCACCCGGAAGGGCCAGCACACCCGGGAGGCCATCCTGGCCCGGGCCATGGACATCGCCTCGGCGGAGGGACTCGAGGGGCTGACCATCGGCTCCCTCGCCGAGGCCCTGGACATGAGCAAGAGCGGCCTCTTCGCCCATTTCGGCTCCAAGGAGGAGCTGCAACTCGCCACCGTCCAGGCCGCGCGCGCCTTCTTCGCGCAGGAAGTGATGGTGCCCGGCCTCCGGGGCCGGAAGGGCCTGCCCCGCCTCTGTTCCGTGATCTCCGCCTGGCTGGACTACGCGGAGAAGGAGGTCTTCCGCGGCGGCTGCTTCTTCACGGCGGTGGCGGCCGAGTTCGACAGCCGCCCCGGCCCGGTGAAGGACGCGGTGGCCGCCGCCATGAAGGAGTGGGTGGACAGCCTGGCCCGCCTGATCCGCGAAGCCCGGGAGCTGGGCGAGCTGGACCGCAGGGCCCCCGCCGACCAGCTGGCCTGGGAGTTCAACAGCCTCGCCATGGGCGCCAACAGCGCCTACCAGCTCCAGCGCGACGCCGTCGTCTTCACCTACGCCCGCCGCGCCATCCGCGACCGCCTGAAGGCCTTCACCGCCCCCGGCGTCCGCGTTCCGCTCTGAATCCCGGAGGCACCGTGGTCCTGAACATCCATGCCCGGGAGTACCCCGTCGCGGCCGAGCGCCTCGGCGAGCTGCTCGACGGCCTCGCCTCCGACCGCGACCGCCTCTGGCCCTCCCACCGCTGGCCGGCGATGCGCCTGGACGGCCCCCTCGGCCCCGGCGCGAAGGGCGGCCACGGCCCCATCCGCTACACCGTGGAGTCCTACCTGCCCGGGCGCTCCGTGCGCTTCCGCTTCACGGGCCCGAAGGGTTTCGCGGGCTGGCACGGCTTCGACGTGGAACGCCTCGGGGAGGGCCGCAGCCGGCTGACCCACACGGTCCGCGCGGAGCTGCGCGGCGCCATGCGGCTGCAATGGCCCCTGGCCTACCGCTGGCTCCACGACGCCGCGGTGGAGGATGCCCTGGATTGCGCCGCCCGCGCGCTGGAGCAGCCCACCGCGGTCCGTCCCTTCTCCCCCCTCGTGCGCCTGCTGCGCCGCCTCAAGCGGAGGTCCCGATGACCCGGACCATGCCCTGGACCTTCCACCTGCTCCGCCACGGCTTCCAGGGGCTGCGGATGGTCTCCCCGGCCCTCGCCTCCCGGGTCTCCCAGGCCCTCTTCCTCCTGCCGCCCCGGCATCCCGAACCCCCTGCGGAGCGGGAGGCCCTGGCCACGGGCCGGGCCTTCCGGGTGCCCTTCCGGGGCCGCAGCATCGCGGCCTGGGCCTGGGGGCCCAGGCAGGGGCTCGCCCCCACCGTGCTGCTGGTGCACGGCTGGGGCGGCCGGGCGGGCCAGATGCGGGGCTTCATCGCGCCGCTGGTGGAGGCGGGCTTCCGGGTGGTGGCCTACGACGGGCCGGCCCACGGCCGCAGCGGCGGTCGGCAGGCCTCCATCCTCCACTTCGCCGAGGCCCTGGAGACCGTGGCGGCCCGGGTGGGCCCCGTGCACGGGCTGGTGGCCCACAGCATGGGCTGCGCCGGCGCCGCGGACGCCCTCGCCCGCGGCCTGGCCGTCGAGCGGGCCTGCTTCATCGCCCCCCCCAGCCGCGCACGGACCTACTACGAGGGCTTCCTGCGCTTCCTCGGCCTGCCGGATCCCTGGATCCCTGAATACAACCGGCGCTTCGCCCTGCGCCTGGGCTTCGCCTGGGAGCGCCTGGAGGTCCCGGCGGTGGCGCCGGAACTGCGCACGGCCCTGCGGGTCTTCCACGACGCCGGCGACCGCGAGGTGCCCTTCGCCGAGGGCGAGGCCATCGTGGCGGCCTGGCCCGGCGCGGAGCTGTGGCCGACCCGCGGCCTCGGCCACCGCCGCATCCTCAAGGACGCAGTCGTCCAGCGGGAGGCGGTGGCCTTCCTGGGCCGTCCCGCCTTCCGCACCTGCCCCGAGCGCTTCGAGGCCGAGCTCTTCGACCGCGACCTGCGCGCCAGCGCCTGAGGGGGCGACATGACCGACCTCGCCGCCCACGGGCAGCTCATCCTCAAGCTCTACGACCTCCGGCGCGACCCCGAGCTGCGCCGGGCGAGGGCCTGGTTCGCCTCGGACTTCGCGCCCGAGGGCCCCGAGGCCATCCTGGCGCTGCTGGCCGGCGGCCACGACGCCAGCGCCGCCTACCGCATGGTGACCACCTACTGGGAGATGGCGGCGGCGCTGGTGAACCACGGGGCCCTGGACCGGGCGCTCTTCTGCGCGGCCAACACCGAGCACCTCGTGGTGTACGGGAAGCTGCAGCCCCACCTGGAGGGCCTGCGGGAGCTCATCCGGGAGCCCGACTACCTGCAGGAGCTGGAGGCCCTGGTCCGCGCCATCCCCGACGCAGGCTCTCGGCTCGAGAAGCGGCGCCGCTTCCTGCAGCGCTGGCGAGGCACCGCCGGCATCGCCCGCTGAGGCCGCCTCAGCCCAGCCGGTAGGCCCTCCGCAGGATCCGCTCCCAGGCCCAGGCGGGAAGCAGCGCCTTCAGCTTCCCCGCCCAGAAGGCGTCCCGTCCGATGACCACGCGGCGGGGCGGGCGCTTCCGGCCCATGGCCTCCGCGATGCGGGCCGCGCAGGCCTCGGCCGCCACGGCGCGCCGCTCGCTGTGCTCCCGGCGGACGTCCATGTACCCCTTGAGGATCCGTTCGAACCGGGTGCCTTTGACGCGCTCTGGCAAGTCCCCCCACACATCGGCCAGGGTTTCCCTGAAACGGGTGCGCACGGCGCCGGGCTCCACGAGGATCACGCGCACGTCGGGGGAGACCTCCAGGCGCAGGGTCTCCGCAAGAGCCACCACCGCGTGCTTGGAGGCGTTGTAGGGCCCGGCCAGGGGGATGCTGAGGCGGCCGAGCATGGAGGCCACGTGCACCACCCGGGCCTCGCCGGGCCTGCGGGCGTTGCGGCGGAGCACCGGCAGGAAGGCCCGGGTGAGGGCGTGCAGCCCGACCACGTTGGTCTCGAACTGCCGCCGGAGCTCGTCGGCGGTGATGAATTCGAGGGGGCCCACCTGGCCGTAGCCCGCGTTGTTCACCAGGGCGGTGATGGGGAAGTCCTCGGTCTCGGCCACCAACCGCGCGATGGCGCGGGGGTCGCTGACGTCCAGGGCCTTCCTCAGCAGGTCCGGTCCATTCTCCAGGCCGGCGAGGTCCATCAGCCTCCGGGCGGTGGCGACGACCCCCCAGCCCCGGGCCCGGAGCTCGCCCACGAGCGCCCAGCCGATGCCGCTGGAGCACCCGGTGACCAGGGCCCAGCGGGATGGGACGTCGGAAGGCGGAGGCTGCATGGCGCCGATTGCCTGGACGCGCGAAGGGGGAGCGCCGGGCGCTCCCCCTCCGCCGGGCCGTGGGGCTACTTCTTCTTGGCGTCCTTCTTGGGCTCCGCCTTCTTGTCGTCCTTCTTGGCGGCGTCCTTGTTCTCAATCTCCGTGGCCGTCATGGTGTAGTACACGGTCACCTTGTCGCCTTTCTTGAGGCCCTCGGCGCCCTTGGTGCCCTTGGGGACGTTCACCTGCCACAGCTCCTTGCCCTTCTGGACCGTGACGGTGTCGGCGGTGACCTCCGTGACCGGGCCGGTGACCTGGTAGCCCTTGGCGCCGGCGGCGTAGCCGAGGATGCCCGCGGCCACGGCGACGGCGGCGATCGAAGCGAGGCTCTTCATGCGCATGGGAACTCCTTTGGAAGGTGTGGGGGAAGCCTAGCACGCGGGGGCCGTCCCCGGTCGGCCATCCGTTCCGCTCGGGGGACCGGATCGACCGTTCATCAAGACGCCCCTTCCGAGGGCGATTTTGCGACGGCGCGGCGGCCCGGGCCCATGCACATTGGTGCTGCACATCCCGGGGGCCTCCTCCGTTGGGTGACGGGCGGATCCGGGTGCTCACGTGTGATCCGAAGGGAAAACCGGGATGTGCACTCCGCGCGCCAGCCCCTCGGCGCGCGGTGCTCTCGTGGATCCCCTGGGCGGCTATCGACCCGGTGCGCCGGTGACCACCGCGGCCTCGAAGCCATTGAACAGCACGTCGAAGGTGTCGGGCTCGTCCCACATGATCCAGTGCCGGGCGTTCACGAAGTAGGAGACCGTGAGCTTGGGGATCCTGGCCATCCCCAGGCGCTGCAGGGCCTCCTTCTCCTTGGCCGGATCCGGGATCAGGGCGCTGGAGGTGAAGAAGGCCACGGGCACCGTGAGCCCGGCGGCCCTCTCCCCGACGTTGTCCCCGACCCGGGAGGCGCGGTAGGCCTTGAGCACCGGCACCGGAACCTTCAGGGCGTCCTTCAGGGCCCGCGTCTTCTGGGCCTCGTCGGAGGCGAGCCCCCCGAAGAAGTCGCCCAGGGTGCGGGCCTCGTCGGTGTCCAGGCCCTTCATGAAGGCCTCCTCCCGCACCGCCTCCGCCGGGGCGAGGATGGCGTCCACCAGCACGACGCCCCGCACCGCCCCCGGGTCCGCCAGGGCCATGCGGACGGCGAAGGTCCCGCCCGTGCTGTGGCCGACCACCATCACCGGCGTCACCTTGAGCTTGCGCGCCAGCCCCGCCAGCTCGGAGGCGATCCCGTCGAGGTCCAGCGACCCCTCCTTGAGCGCCGGTGCCGCGGTGTCGCCGTGGCCCGGCAGGTCCACCGTCACCACGGTATGGTCCTTCTTCATCCGGGAGACCTGCTCGTCCCAGACCTTCCGGTTCCCGCCGAACCCGTGGATGAAGAGGACTCCGGGCCCCCTGCCCTCCTTCTTGTAGGCCAGCTCCGCGGACCACGCGGGTCCCAGGAGGGCGGCGAGCAGGACGGGAGCCAGGGGTCGCATGGGTCGCTCCTCAGGTCAGAAGATCCTCACCACGTTGAAGCCCAGCACCCAGTCCCCGCTCCGGGCGGGACCGATGCCGTTGGCGTCGCCGGAGAGCACCTGGTGGGGGGTGGTGCCCAGGACGTTGGTCGCCAGCAGGGAGAAGCGGTGGCCCCGGGTCCGGTAGGTGTAGCCCAGGGCCCACCCCGGCTCCAGGGCGCGGGTGGAGGAACCGGAGGCCACCCGGGTGCCCGAGAGCTTGCCGGGCCGGGGGTAGTACTCCCCGTGGACGCGGTGGTGTTCCGCCAGGTCCCACCGGACCGCCGCCGCGACGGTGGCGATGGGGTCGGGCTGGGTGGCGGACCTGTTGAGGTAGGCGGGCACGAGGGAGAAGGTGAAGTCCCCCACCATGGCTTCCAGGGGCACGAGGACCGTGGCGCCCACCCTGCCCTCCCGCAGGCCCACGGTGGAAGGGTTGTCCTTGACCACCTCGTCGTAGCGCTCCACCCGGACCGCCGCGCGCCAGGCCTCCGAGGCCCAGAGCTGCTTCTGGACGGCCACGGTGAACGTGCGCTGATCCGCCGTGCGGTAGATCTGCAGGTTCCAGCCCTTGAGGCGCTTGAGGCTGAAGTCCAGCCCCAGCCCCGCGAAGGCGTAGCCGTCGAGGCCGTAGGCGTTGGTGCCGTTGCTCCGCGCCCGTTCCGTGAACCGGTGGGTGAACCGCAGCCCGACGTCCCCCATCTCCAGCGACTGGGCGGTGGGCAGGTTCAGGCCCAGGGGCACCTCGGATGCCTCCTGGGCGACCAGACCGAAGGAAAAGGCCAGCAGGAGGGTGGCTCGCGGCATCGGCACCATGACCTCGGGTAGGGTGCCGAAGTTTAGACACCTTTTTCCCCGGGTGCCAGGGTGCAAGTGCTTTCAGGGGTGGATTTCGGGAAATCCGGCCTCAGAGGAGCGCCAGGATGCCCAGGAGGTAGAAGCTCAGCTCCGCCTTCACCTCGAAGGAGGCCCGGCCGGTGGTGAACCGTTCGTGGTAGAGCCAGAGGTAGACCAGGGGGTAGGCGATGCAGGCGACGAGGACCGCGCCGGAGAGCCAGGCCGCCGGGCCGCTCTCCCGGGTGAAGGTGAGCCAGCCCATCAGCCCCGCCAGCACCGCCAGGAGCACCGCCACCACGCCCTTGGCCGCCCGCTTGCCGAGGAGGATCGGCAGTGTCTCCTTGCCGATGATCTGGTCGTTCTGCATGTCGATGATGTCGTAGATGACCGTGCGGGCGAAGACGAGCACCGTCACCAGGGCCAGGGCGCCCAGGGCCGCCAGGTCGAAGGCCCGGCCCGAATGCCAGATGGGCATGCCCACCGCCACCACCCCCAGGGCGGCCGCCACCAGGACGTCCTTCGAACCGGGGATCGCCGACAGGGAAAGGGCCTTCCCGCCGACCTTGAGCCGCAGCTTGTAGCCGATGCCCAGGAGGGAGGCCGCCGCCACCACGAGGAAGGGGCGGAATCCGAGGAGCCCCGCCGTGCCCAGGGCCAGGGCCAGGGAGAGCAGCGCCGTCACCAGGAGGGGCTTGCGGTTCCGCTCCAGGAACCGGGCCCGTCCGGGCCCCTTGGCGCCGAGCCCCATGGGGTCCAGGTAGGGTGTCAGGAGGTACATCGCCAGCACGTAGCTGCCGGTGATCACCGGGTAGGACCAGGCCCGGCCCAGGCCCATCCAGGCCAGCACTCCGAGAGTCATGAGCGCCGCGCCGAAGGAGAGCAGCAGCGGCGTCCCGAAGGCGGTGTAGACGAAGCGCGTGAGGCGGCCAGGACCGTCCCCGAGCTGCTCCAGGACGTCCACCACCTCGTCCACCAGCCAGGTCGGCGTGGAGGCGCCCGCCAGGACGCCGACGGTCTCGGTGCCCTTGAAGGCCGAGAGGTCCAATTCGGCGGCGGTCTCCACGTACTGCACCGGCTTGCCGTAGTGGTGGGCCAGCTCGGCCAGGTGCTTGGTGTTCGACGAGGCCTTGCCGCCCACCACGATGACGCTGTCCACGGTCTGGGCCAGCTCCTTGGCCTCGTCCTGGCGCATCCAGGTGTCCTCGCAGATCGTGTTCTCCACGATGCAGTCCTGGGCCCGTTCCTGGATGGACTTCGAGATGGCGTGGAAGTCCTTCACCGTGAAGGTGGTCTGGGCCACGATGAGCACCTTCCTCAGCTGTTCGTCCGTGAGGGCGTCGGCTTCCGCCTGGCTGCTCACGATGATGGAGCCGTGCTCCGCGAAGCTGCGGTGGGCCACGCTCTCGGCGTGGCCGTGGCTGCCCAGGATCACGGTGAAGTAGCCCTTGGGGCTCCACTTCTTGATCTTGCTGTGGACCTTGGCGACCTCGGGGCAGGTGGCGTTGACGATCTTCAGTTCGCCCTTCGCGGCGCGCTCCTTCAGGCCGCGCAGGTCCTGGATGGGGATGCCGTGGGCCCGGATCACGACGGTGCCGCTGCCCACCTTGTCGGGGGCCTCGGCCACCGCCACGCCCCGCTTGCCGATGAGGTCCAGGGCCTGAGGGTTGTGGATGAGGGGACCGAGGGTCTGCACTTCGGCGCCGCCCCGGGAGCTGGCCTCGAGGACGGCGTCCATGGCGCGCTTCACGCCCCAGCAGAATCCCGCGGTCTTGGCGACGATCACCTTCACGGCAGTCCTTTCCTGACCTGCCCGGTCAGGCATCCAGGATACCCGGCGGCGCCGGGGTTTCATCCCTTCGCCCAGGCTCGGTTCCAGGAAAATCCTGGCGACCCCGCAGGCTTCCCAGTACCTTGGGCCTTCACCCGCCTCGCGCCTGGGATCTTTCCGCATGGCCAACGCCCCGCTCCTCCCCGTCACCCTGACCTGCAACACGGACCTGCGGTTCATCGACCTGATCCAGGTGGTGGGCAGCGAGCTGCTCAAGCACTTGAGTTTCTCCACCGAGGACGGCGAGCGGCTCTGGCTGGCCATCCAGGAGGGCATCGCTAACGCCATGCGCCACGGCAACAAGCTGGACAAGAAGAAGTCCGTGAAGGTGGTCTTCACCCCCACGTCCGAATTCATCGAGATCCGCATCCAGGACCAGGGCGGCGGCGTGGACCTGGCGTCCATCCCCAACCCCAACCTGCCGGAGAACCTCCTGAAGCCCGGCGGCCGGGGCGTCTATTTCATGAAGGCCGTGATGGATGACGTGGTCATGGACCGGAACCCCGAGGGCAGCACCCTGATCCTCCGCAAGCACCGCCGGCACCGGGAGGCGGAGGCCTGAACCGGGGTCACGGCTAGCGCAGGCCTTCCACGAGGTAGAGCTCGCTAAGCTTCTTCTCCCAGGTGAACGCGAAGGCCCTGGCGTCGCCGGTCATGAAGACGCCCCGGGTCTGGAGATGGCCGGCGGGGTCGGGCGGCGTCCAGGCCAGCACCGGCGCGCGGGTGCCCCGGTCGGGATCCAGCCTGGCGATGGCGACGGGCAGCACCGACAGCTCGGGCCGCACGAAGAGGGCGCGGCCGTCGGCGGTCCAGCCGAGCACGCGTTCGCCGGGCAGCAGGCCCCGCACCGGTCGGGGATCCCCGCCCCCCACCGGGAGGATGACCCAGTCCCGCCCGTTCCCGGCCACGAAGCGGCTGCCGTCGGGGGAGAGGGGCACGATGCTGGCGAAGGCGATGCCGTAGCCCTCCGGGGAGAGGATGCGCGGCGCGGCGCCGCGGCGGTCCAGGAGGACCCACGCCTCCTTGCCGCCCTTCCCCAGGTTGGCCACCGCCCGCTGGTGGTCGGGCAGGAGGTGGGCCACGTTGCCCACGGGCTCGAAGCCCTCCGGCACGGGCATCGCGAAGGGGCTCTCCATGCCGGTGGGCACGAAGAGGATGAAGCGGCCACGGGCCTTGGGGTCCTCCAGCGCCCGGGCTCCCAGGCCGGCCTCCCGGTAGGCCTTTACCCAGGCGGCCTCAAGCGTCGCCGCGGGCTGTGCGCCGGTGTCCATGTTCACCCAGAGCCCGTCCGGGGTGATGGACTTGGCGAAGCCGCCCCCCAGGGCCAGGGGCGGGCCGCCCTGGAGGTCCCGGAGGAAGGAGCGGTCCTGGGAGGTGCCGCCGTCGGTGGCGGGGGATTCCACCAGGAGCACCTTCGGGCCGGCGGCGCAGAGGCCGGTGGCCTGGCTGCTGCTCAGGATGGAGAGGTCCGCGGGCCTCGCGTCCCCGGCACGCTGGGCCAGGACGCCCCGACGCACCTGGTGCTGGGCCAGCAGGGCCCGCCCGTCCGCGGCGGCGTCCAGGAGCTGCAGGGCGCCCTGCCCCCGCCACAGGGCCCGCTGGGCGCCGCCGGGCCGGAGGCTCCAGAGGGTGGTCTGATCCCCCTGGACCTCGGTGAACCAGAGGGTCTCCCCCGGACCCCAGGCGAGGCCGGTGAGGGTCGCCCCCGAGCCGTCTCCGAGCTTCGTGTAGAGGACCTGCCGGGTGCCGTCCTCCCCGTAGACCACGATGTCCGCGGCGCCCCGCCCGTAGTCCGCGTCCACCAGGGCGAGGCGCCGTCCGTCCCGGGAGAGGGCCAGCCGGCCGGGCGTGCGGGTGTTGGCGTCGCAGGCGAGGATCTCCCGGCCCGGCGGGAAATCCAGGCGCCACTCGGCGTGCCGGTCCTGCCGCAGGGTCGCCAGGCCCGTGCCAGCCCACACGGCTTCGGAGACCTGGTCCTGCACCTCGCGCTCGGCGCCGCCGCCCCCGGGGACGCGCACGAGGGTGCCCGCGTGGGTGGCCCCGGAGACCAGCCGCGGCCCCCGGAGGAAGGCCAGTTCGTCCGTCGGGGAGACCCCCAGCAGGAGGGCGTCGCGGATCCCCAGGGGCTTGGACCCTGGGCTGCGGGGATCCAGCACGAAGAGTTCGGGCCGGTCGCCGCCGACGCGTTCGGAGAAGAACACGGTGCGGCCGTCGGATCCGAAACGGGCGGCCTCGATGGTGCCCGGCACGAAGGTCAGGCGCCGGAAGCGGGGCATGGCGCCGCCCCCCTCGCCCCGGGCCCACCAGCCCAGCCCCGCTGCCAGGGCCAGGGCCGCCCCGGCTCCGAGGCGGATGGACAGCCGCCGGGAGTCCGCCCGGGAGGGGCCCCCGGGGGCGCCGGCGGCCCAGGGCGCCGAGGATTCCAGCCCCGACGCGAAGCTCCTCAGCGCGAAGGCGAGGTCCTCGGCCGACTGGAAGCGCTGGGCGGGCTGCTTCTCGAGGCAGTGGGCCACGATCCGCTGGAGCCCCGGTGGAAGGCTGCGGCCACTGGCCGGGACGAGTTCCAGGGGGTCGTCCCGGAGGATGGAAGCCACGGTCTCGCTGTGGGAGTCCCGCGCGAAGGCCCTGCGCCCCGTGAGCATCTCGAAGAGCACCGTGCCCAGGCTGAACAGGTCCGATCGCGCGTCCACCGCCTCGCCGCGCACCTGCTCGGGGCTCATGTACCCCACGGTGCCCAGCACGACGCCACGCTCGGTCTGGGGGCCGCCGTCCCGCGGGAGGGCCTGGGTGGAGAGGTGGGACTGGGAGAGGCTACGCGGGGGCTCGGTCTGCTTCGCGAGCCCGAAGTCGAGGATCTTGAGGCGCCCCTCGGGGGTGATCCAGAGGTTCGCGGGCTTGACGTCCCGGTGGACCACGCCCCGGGCGTGGGCCGCGCCGAGGCCGGTGGCGATCTGGGTGGCCAGGTCCACGGCGAGGCGCTGGGGCACCGGCCCCTGCTGCATGCGGTCCCGCAGGGACTCCCCTTCCAGCAATTCCATCACCGCGTAGGCGGTGTCGCCGGCGTGGCCCACGTCGAAGATCGCGGTGATGTTGGGATGGTTGAGGGCCGCGATGGCCTTGGCCTCCCGCTCGAAGCGGAGCAGCGACTCCTCATGGGCGGCCAGGTGCTCGGGCAGCACCTTCACCGCCACGTTGCGGTCGAGGCGGGTGTCACGGGCCTTCCACACCTCGCCCATCCCCCCGGCGCCGAGCAGGGAGACGATCTCGTAGCGTCCGAGACGGGTGCGGGGTCCGAGGGGCATGGGGTTCCGGAGGGTCCAGGCAGCATACCCTGTCCGGCGGCCCGGCCCGGCCGGGTCCCTCCCCCGGAGCCGTCAGTTCCCGACGTAGGTGAACCAGAAGCGCACGCCGAGGGAGTCGCCCTCGAAGCCGTCGGGCAGCGGATTGAAGCGGTTCACGCGCTTCACCGCCAGCTCGGCGCTCTGGTCCAGGGCGCCGTTGCCGCTGCTGGTCTCCACCCGCAGCCGGTCGATGCGCCCGTCCTTGAGTATCCGGAAGTAGACGCCCACGCGACCCTGGGCCGAGCTCATGCGGCTCCAGTTGTTCGTCAGCGTGTCCTGCACGTACTGCAGGTACCAGGGGAAGGGGAAGGTGCCGTCGAGCTGGCCGATCATGCCGGTGCCGCCCTGGACGCCGCTGCTGGTCTTCAGGCCCGGGATCGGGCTGCCCTCGCCGATGCTGTTGCCCCCGCCCCGGCCCGCGGCGCCGATGGTGGGGTTCTTCTCCGGGTTCTTCCCCTTGGCAGCCAGGGGCGAGGTGCCGGTGCTGGCGGGATCAGGGTTGGTGCCCTTGACCGGGGCCTTCGCGGGCTTGAGGCCGATGGCGTCGGGGGCCTTCTCCAGGCCGCTCTTCTCCGGTGCCTTCGGCGCGACCTCCTCCACCCGGCGCAGCCGCTCGCCCTGGGTGCCCTCCTCGGTGGGCGCGCTGCCGCCGGACACGCCGCCGGCGGCGGGCAGGGTCACCCAGGTCACCCTCACCTCCGGCTCCGGCGCCGCGCCCTTGGGGGTGATCCACAGGCCCGCGGCCAGGAGCGCGTGCAGGGCCGCGCTGGCGCCGATGACGACGGGCCAGGGCGCCGCGCCCAGGTGGGAACGCGCCTTCAGGAAGGCCTGGAGGTCCTGGCTCACGGCTTCTCCGGCGGCGGCGCGACGGCCCCGGCGGTGACGAAGCCCACCTGGGAGAAGCCCGCCTCGCGGATCAGGTCCACCACCGCGATGACGCGGCCGTAGGGGATGTTGTGGTCGGCGCGCACGAGGATGGGCCGCTTCTTCGAGGCCTCCCCGGCGCTGCGCAGCTCGGCCTTGAGCTCGGGCTCCCGCACCGTCTTGGAACCGAACTGGATGCGCCCGTCCAGGGCCAGGGTCACCGTGAGCGCCTCGCTCTCCAGGTTCTTGCCCGTGCGCGACTCCGGCAGGCTCACGTCCACGCCGGTGGTGAGCATGGGCGCCGCCACCATGAAGATGATGAGGAGCACCAGCATGACGTCGATGAGGGGCGTCATGTTGATGTCGGCCATCTCGCCGCGCCGGGACTGGGGGGTGAAGGACATCGGGGCTTCCTGGACAGTTCGTACGTCCAGTGTAGGCGGATGTTCCCGCCAGCGCGCCGGCTAGGAGAACACCTTCGCCTTGGCCGCTGCCGAGATCGCCACCACCGCCGGGTGGCGCAGCCGCCGCTCCAGGCTCAGGGCGTAGATGCGTTCCCGCACGCCCGTCGCGGCGCCGAGGCGTTTCGCCCCGTACTGGCGCGCCACTTCGGCGTGGATGGCGTCCGGGGCCACGAACAGGCCCGCGCCGGCGTGGCCGAAGGCCTTGAGGAGGGCGCTGTCGTTGAACTCACCCCGCACCCTCGGGTGCAGCCCGAGCTCGCGGATCCACTGGTCGAGGCCCCGGCGCAGGGCCGTGCCCTGGGCGGGAAGGAGCCAGGGCGCGCCGTTCAGGCAGCCCGGGAAAGGGCCCTTCAAGGTCCGGGCCAGGGCGGGCACGGCATAGACCGAGACGCCGCACTCGCCGAGGAGGTGGTTGAAGGCGCGGATGCGGGACTGGGGATTCAGGGGGCAGTCCACCAGCACCAGGTCGAGCTTTCCCGAGACCAGTTCAGAGAGCAGCACCTCCGTCTTGTCCTCCACGCAATCGAGGGAGGGCTCCTCCGGCAGCGCCAGGGCGGGCTCGAGCAGCTTCTGGACCATGAGCTTGGGCAGCACGTCGGAGATGCCCACGGTGACCTTGGGGGCCCGGGCGCCCGGCAGCCCCCGCATCACCGCCTTCAACTCCTCGCCGAGGCTGAAGATCTCGTCGGCATAGCCCAGCACCGTGCGGCCGGCCTCGGTGAGGGCCACGCCGCGGCCGGCCTTCTGGAGCAGGCGCTCCCCGAAGGCCGCCTCGAGAGCGCGCAGCTGGGCGCTGAGGGCCGGCTGGGAGAGCCCGAGGGCGCGGGCCGCCGCGGTGACGCCGCCCTCCCGCGCCACGGTCCAAAAGTAGTAGAGGTGGTGGTAGTTCAGCCATTCCATGGCCTAATCATAATTTTTTTATATATTTTTTGTCTTTTTATCTATTGGATCGCTGTTTCCAGGGCCCCTAGCCTTTCCCTTGCGGGCCCATCCGCGAGGAGCTCAAGAACGATGAACCTGGAAATCCGCGGGGTGGACCTCGAGCCGACAGCAGCCATCCGGGAGCACGTCTCCCGCCGCCTGGCCTTCGCCCTCTCCCGGTTCTCCGGGCGCCTCAAGGAGGTGGAGGTGCGCCTGCGGGACGTGAACGGGCCCAAGGGCGGGCTCGACAAGGTCTGCCGCATCAAGGCGACCTGCCACGGCCTGCCCACCCTCGTCGTGGAAGCCATCGGTGCGGACCTCTACGGCGCCATCGACGGGGCCGCGGACCGCGCGGGCCGCGCCCTCGGCCGGGCCCTGCGCCGCCACGAGTCCCAGCT
This sequence comes from Holophagaceae bacterium, assembly GCA_039812765.1. Taxonomy (GTDB): domain Bacteria; phylum Acidobacteriota; class Holophagae; order Holophagales; family Holophagaceae; genus JADJVL01. The sequence continues at coordinate 4,261 of JBDIBF010000022.1, read as the reverse complement.
GGCCGCCGGGCCCCGGCGCTAAGGGAGAGGCGGGACCATGGAAACCATCGGCTCCCCCTGGATGTGGGGCGGCTTCATCGCCTTCGTCCTCGCCATGCTCGCCCTCGACCTGGGCGTCTTCCACCGCACCGCCCACCGGGTGACGGTCAAGGAGGCCGCGGCCTGGAGCGTGGTCTGGGTGGCCCTGGCCCTCGCTTTCAACGCCGGCATCTGGCAGTTCCACGGGCCCGAGCGGGGCATGGAGTTCCTCACGGGCTACCTCATCGAGAAGGCCCTGAGCGTGGACAACATCTTCGTGTTCGTCCTGATCTTCGGCGCCTTCTCGGTGCCGGAGGCCTACCAGCACCGGGTGCTCTTCTGGGGCATCCTGGGCGCCCTCGTGATGCGGGCGGTCTTCGTCGGCCTGGGCGCGGCCCTGCTGGCCAAGTTCCACTGGATCCTCTACGTCTTCGGCGCCTTCCTCCTGGTCACGGGCATCAAGATGCTGGTGGTCCGCGGCGAGGGCTTCGATCCGCGCTCCAACCCGGTGTTCCGCCTCTTCCGGCGCCTCGTCCCGGCGGTGGAGACCTACCACGGCCCGGCTTTCACCGTGGTCCAGGACGGCCGCCGCCATGCCACGCCCCTGCTGCTGGTCCTCGTGGCCGTCGAGTTGACGGACCTGGTCTTCGCGGTGGACAGCGTCCCGGCCATCTTCGCGGTGACCAAGGACCCCTTCCTGGTCTTCACGTCGAACATCTTCGCGATCCTCGGCCTGCGCTCCCTCTACTTCCTCCTCGCCGGCGTGGTGGAGAAGTTCCACCTCCTGAAGGTGGGCCTGAGCCTGGTGCTGGTCTTCGTCGGCCTGAAGATGCTGCTGGTGGACCTCTTCAAGGTCCCCACCGCGTGGAGCCTGGCCGTGATCGGCCTGCTGGTGGGCGGCGCCGTCGCGGCCTCCCTGCTCTTCCCCAAGGCCAAGGGCGCGTCCGTCGGCGGGGAGGCCTGAGTGGCGTCCATCCCCGCCCTCGCCACCCGGGTGCGGCCCGTGGATCCCGCCTGCCCGGACCCCGCCGCCCTGGGGGAGGCGGCCGCGCTGCTCCGGGAGGGCGCCCTGGTGGCCTTCCCCACGGAGACGGTCTACGGGCTGGGCGCCGACGGCCTGAACGGGGACGCGGTGGCCCGCATCTATGCCGCCAAGGGCCGGCCGTCCTCCAATCCCCTGATCCTCCACGTGGACGGGCTGTCCATGGCCCGCAGCCTCGTGCGGACCTGGCCGGCGGCGGCCATCCGCCTGGCGGAGGCATTCTGGCCGGGGCCCCTGACCCTGGTGCTGCCGCGCCGGGACGCCGTGCCCGACGCCGTGACCGGCGGCGGGGACACCGTCGCCCTGCGCATGCCCGCCCACCGGGTGCCCCTGGGCCTCATCGGCCGGCTGGGCCGGCCCCTGGCGGCCCCCAGCGCCAACCTCAGCGAGCGCATCAGCCCCACCCTCGCGGCCCACGTGCTGGAGGACCTGGAGGGCCGCATCCCCCTGGTGCTGGACGGCGGCCCCACGACGCGCGGCCTCGAAAGCACCGTGGTGGACCTGAGCGGCGAGACCGCCCGCATCCTGCGGCCCGGCCCCATCCCGCCCCGGCTGCTGCAGCGTCTCCTCGGCTCCGTGGGGACCCTCCAGACCGCGCCCGCGGCCGGCCCCGCCCCCTCGCCCGGGCTCGGCCTGCGCCATTACGCGCCGCGCCTGCCCCTGCACCTCCGCGCCGAAGGCGAGCCGCCGCCCGTCTCCGGACCGCTCGCCTGGCTGGCCCTCGGCGAAGGCGCGGAACCCTCGCCGCCGGAGATCACGCGGGTGGCCATGCCCCGCGACCCGGAGGCCTACGGCGCGAGGCTCTACGCCACGCTGAGGTCCCTCGACCGGCCGGCCTTCCGTCGCATCGTCGTGGACCTGCCCCCCGCCACCGAGGGTTGGGCCGCCGTCCACGACCGGCTGCGCCGGGCGGCGGCCGCGCCCGTCCGCGCCTGAACTTGAGCCCGAACCTCATGGAGTCCCGATGAGCCCCTGGAGCATGCTGCTCGAACCCGCCGTCCTCTTCTTCGTCCTCGGCGCCGCCGTGGCGATGATCCGCTCCAACCTGGAGATCCCCCAGCCCGTCGCCAAGTTCCTCTCCCTCTACCTGCTGATGGCGGTGGGCTTCAAGGGCGGCCAGGCCCTGGCCCACACCGGCTTCACCGCCGCGGTGGCCATCGTGGTGGGCCTGGCCATGCTGATGGCGGTGGCGGTCCCGGCCTGGAGCTACGCCATCCTCAAGCGGCGCGTGGGCCTCTTCGACGCCGCGGCCATCGCCGCCACCTACGGCTCGGTGAGCGCGGTGACCTTCACCGTGGCCTCCCAGTTCGTGGCGGCCCAGGGCCTCCCCACGTCCGGCGGCGCCACGGTGGGCCTGGTGCTCATGGAGTCGCCGGCCATCATCATGGCGGTGCTACTCGCCTCCTGGGCCCGGCGCGGCGCCGCGGTCCCGGCCCCGGAGGCCTCGGGGACGGTGACCGGCCCCGGCGTGGAGGCCGTGGTGCCCGAGTCCGAGGCGGGCGCGCAGTCCCACGGCACGGGCATCAAGGCGGTGCTGCACGAGGCCTTCACCGACGGTGCCCACCTGCTGCTCATCGGCAGCCTGGTCATCGGCGCGGTGACGGGCGACAAGGGCGCCGAGGCGATGAAGCCCTTCACCGGCGACCTCTTCAAGGGCTTCCTCAGCTTCTTCCTGCTGGAGATGGGCATCCTGGTGGGCCGCCAGCTGCGGGAAGTGCGGGACGTGGGCCCCTTCCTCGTGGGCTTCGGGCTGGTGATGCCGCCCCTGCACGCCGCGGTGGCCATCCTCCTGGGGCGCCTGGCCGGGATCTCGTCGGGGGACGCGGTGCTCCTCGCGGTGCTCGCCGCCAGCGCTTCCTACATCGTGGTGCCCGCCGTGGCCCGCTTCGCCATCCCCGAGGCCCGGCCCAGCCGCTACTTCACCATGTCCCTGGCCATCACGTTCCCCTTCAACGTGCTGGCGGGCATCCCGCTCTACCACGGCCTCGTGCGCCACCTGTGGCGCTGAGGGGGCTGGTGCGCCCCCTGCGGCGCAGGCCCTAGACCGCCACGGGCTCCACCACGTAGCGGCCCTTGGGGTCCTTCGACACGGTCCCGGCGGGGATGTCAGGGTCGTGCTCGAAGACCAGCACCGTGCCCGTGCCCGCGACTTCGTCCAGCACCTTCTGGCGTTCGTCCACGCAGGTCACCACGTCCAGGTCGTAGCCCATCACCCAGGCGGGCTGGATGTGGCGGGCGGTGGGGATGAGGTCGGCGAGGTAGACGAGCTTCCTCCCGTCGCCCTCGATGACGACGTTCTGGAGGCCGGCGATGTGGCCCGGGGCCAGGCGGACGGAGATGCCCGGCAGGACCTCCACGTTCCCTTCCACGGTGTCGAGCAGGCCCGCGGCCTCCAGGGGCTCCCAGTTCTTGGGCAGGTAGCTGGCCTTCACCCGCAGGTGGGGCCGCTTCGCATCCTCCAGGTCGCGCTTCTGGACCACGTAGCGGGCGTTGGGGAAGCTCGGGACGAGGTTGCCCGCCGGGTCGAAGCGTGTGCTGCCGCCGGCGTGGTCGAAGTGGAGGTGGGTGAGGATGCACAGGGTGACGTCCGTGGGCGCCACGCCGTGCCCCGCCAGTTCCCGGTCGAGGACGCCCCGGCCCTCGAGCTTGAAGCGCGCCATGAAGTCGTCGCTCTCCTTGTCGCCGTTCCCGTTGTCCACCAGGATCACGTGGCGTCTCCCGTCCACCTCGCCCTGGACGAGCAGGCAGTTGGTGGCCATGAGGATCTGGTTGTCCTCGTCCGCGGGGTAGAGCTTGTTCCACACCACCTTGGGGACGGTGCCGAACATGGCCCCGCCGTCGAGCCGGAAGGTGCCGCCGCTGAGGATGGAGACGTCCCAGGGTCCGATGCGCATGGGTCCAGTGTAGCGCCGCGCCCCTCCGCGATTTTGGTCCGGGCCCGTGCCCACCCGGTGGTAGAAAGGAGACCTTCCCCTCCGCCCATGAACGACGCGGCCTCCGCCCCTCCCGATCCCCGGCTCACCCGGCTGGCGAAGAGCCTCGAGGACCGCTACGAGTTCGACGCCATCCTGGGCCGGGGGGGCGCGGGCACCGTCTACCTGGTGCGCAACAAGGTCCTGAACCGCGAGGAGGCCCTGAAGGTCCTCACCGAGTCCTCGGACCCCGAATTCGCCCGCCGCTTCGTGAAGGAGGCCAAGGTGG
>JBDIBF010000021.1:0-42107 GCA_039812765.1 Holophagaceae bacterium | reverse complement strand
CGAGGCCGGCCAGGCCCGCGCCGGCCACCAGCACGCGGGGGCGCTCGGGACCCGGGGCCGCGCCCATCAGCGGGTGGGCTCCACGCCGACGGCGACGACGCCCGCCAGGCGGGGAGCGGCCTTGAACTGGAAGAGGGCGTAGCAGCCCAGCACCGTCACCAGGAGGAAGACGGGCAGCGACACATAGCGCAGCACGGCCCGCTGGGTGGCCTCCCGGACGGCGAGCCCCCAGACGATGGAGGCGCTCCAGAGGCCGTTGGCGAGGTGGTAGGCCGCCGCGAGGACGCCCAGCACGTAGACCGGGCGCACCCAGGGCCGATGGGTGAAGAGGTCCGACATCCACGCGTAGGTGGGCATGCCCCCGCTGTGGATGCGGGTCTCGTAGACATGGAAGGCCACGAAGGCCAGCAGCGCGAGTCCCGTCATCCGCTGCATCCAGAACCGCCAGGTGCCGGACTGGTTGTAGATCCCGCTGCTGAGGGTGTGCCGGCTCTGGGAGGCGATGAAGAGTCCGTAGCAGGCGTGGTAGGTGAGGGGGATGAAGACGAGGCCCCAGTCCACCAGCGGCGTCCAGAGCGACGCGCCCTTCCGGGCCTGCATGTGGTCGAAGACCTCGGGCCCGAGGCGCGCCCGGGAGGCCTCCAGGAAGTGCAGCACCAGGTAGCCCCCCACCGGGAGCAGGCCCATGAGGCTGTGCACCCGGCGGAGGAGGAAGTGGTGGCGGGAGGAGGCCATGGCGTCGAGTCTGACAGGATCCCGGCCGGGCGGCCCGCGGCCTAGACCGAGGTTCGGCACAATCGGGACTAACGGACCGCCCAGAACACCCCTGGCCGCTCCGAAAGTCCCGCTAGAAGCCGCCGGAGCTGGCCACCGGCGGGCGCTCGACGACCTTCGCCTTGAGGTAGTCGCGGTTCATGCGGGCGATGTTCTCCAGGCTCACGCCCTTGGGGCAGCTCGCCTCGCACTCGCCGTGATTGGTGCAGGTGCCGAACTCCTCGGCATCCATCTGGGCCACCATGTCGCGCACGCGGATCATGCGCTCGGGCTGGCCCTGGGGCAGCAGGCCCAGGTGGCTGACCTTGGCGCTGACGAAGAGCATCGCCGAGGCGTTCGGGCAGGCGGCGACGCAGGCGCCGCAGCCGATGCAGGCCGCCGCGTCCATGGCGAGGTCGGCGTTCTCCTTGGGGATGGGCAGGCAGTTGGCGTCCTGGGCGGTGCCCGTGGGCGCGGTGATGAAGCCGCCGGCGGCGATGATGCGGTCGAAGGCGCCGCGGTCCACCACCAGGTCCTTCTGCACGGGGAAGGCCTTGGCGCGCCACGGCTCGATGGCGATGGCGTCGCCGTCCTTGAAGCTGCGCATGTGGAGCTGGCAGGCGGTGGTGCGCTCCTTCGGGCCGTGGGGGCGGCCGTTGATGACCATGGAGCAGGTCCCGCAGATGCCCTCGCGACAGTCGTGGTCGAAGGCGATGGGGTCCTTGCCCTCCTTGATGATCCCCTCGTTGACCACGTCGAGCATCTCGAGGAAGGACATGTCGGGGCTGATGCCCTGGGCCTGGAGGGTCTGGAAGGCGCCCTCGGACTTCGCGTCCTTCTGGCGCCAGACCTGGAGGGTGAGGTTCATGTCGTGGCTCATCTCAGCTCCTCACTTGTAGCTGCGGGTGGCGAGGTGGACGTTCTCGAATTCCAGGGACTCCACGTGGCGGATGGGCGCCTTGCCCTCGCCGGTGTACTCCCAGGCCGCCACGTGGGCGAAGTGCTCGTCGTCGCGCTGGGCCTCGCCGTCCTCGGTCTGCCACTCCTCGCGGAAATGGCCGCCGCAGCTCTCGCGGCGCTCGAGGGCGTCCAGGCACATCAGCTCGCCCAGCTCCAGGAAGTCGGCCACGCGGCCGGCCAGCTCCAGGGACTGGTTCAGTTCCGAGCCGGAGCCCACCACGCGGACCTCCTTCCAGAAGCGCTCCCGCAGTTCGGGGATGAGCTGGAGCGCCTTCTTGAGGCCGGCCTCGTTGCGGGCCATCCCGCAGTACTCCCACATGAGCTTGCCCAGCTCGCGGTGGAAGTGGGTGGGGGTCTCCTTGCCGTTCACGCCCAGCAGGCGGCTGACGCGGGACCGGACGGCCTCCTCGGCGGCCTTGGCCTCCGGGTGGCTGGCGTCGAGCTTGTCCGGCTTGTGGGCGGCCAGGTAGTTGCCGATGGTGTAGGGGATGACGAAGTAGCCGTCCGCGAGGCCCTGCATGAGGGCCGAGGCCCCCAGGCGGTTGGCGCCGTGGTCGCTGAAGTTGGCCTCGCCCAGCACGAAGAGCCCGGGGATGGTGCTCATCAGGTTGTAGTCCACCCAGAGCCCGCCCATGGTGTAGTGCACCGCGGGATAGATGCGCATGGGCTTCTCGTAGGGGTTCTCGTCGGTGATGCGCTCGTACATCTCGAAGAGGTTGCCGTACTTCTCCTCGATCTTGGCCTTGCCCAGGCGCCCGATGGCGTCGGCGAAGTCCAGGTAGACGCCGCGTCCGCCGGGGCCCACGCCGCGGCCCTCGTCACACACCTGCTTGGCCGCGCGGCTGCTGATATCCCGCGGCGCGAGGTTGCCGAAGCTCGGGTACTTGCGCTCCAGGTAGTAGTCCCGGTCCTCCTCCCTGATCTCCGAGGGCTTCTTGCCGCAGTCCTCGGCCTTCTTGGGCACCCACACGCGGCCGTCGTTGCGCAGGGACTCCGACATCAGGGTGAGCTTCGACTGGTGGTCGCCGGTCACCGGGATGCAGGTGGGGTGGATCTGGGTGTAGCAGGGGTTCCCGAAGGCCGCGCCCTTCTTGTAAGCGCGCCAGATGGCGGTGCCGTTGCAGCCCTTGGCGTAGGTGGCGAGGTAGAAGGTGTTGCCGTAGCCGCCGGTGGCGAGGCAGACCGCGTCGGCGAAGTGGGACTCGATCTCGCCGGTGACCATGTCGCGGGTGACGATGCCCCGGGCCTTGCCGTCGATGATGATGAGCTCCTGCATCTCGTGCCGGGTGTGCATCTTCACCTGCCCCAGGCCGATCTGGCGTTCCAGCGCCTGGTAGGCGCCCAGCAGAAGCTGCTGACCGGTCTGGCCCTTGGCGTAGAAGGTGCGGGAGACCTGGGCGCCGCCGAAGGAGCGGTTGTCCAGCAGGCCGCCGTACTCCCGGGCGAAGGGCACGCCCTGGGCCACGCACTGGTCGATGATGTTCACGCTCACCTGGGCCAGGCGGTAGACATTGGCCTCCCGGGCCCGAAAGTCGCCGCCCTTCACGGTGTCGTAGAAGAGCCGGCGGATGCTGTCGCCGTCGTTGCGGTAGTTCTTCGCGGCGTTGATGCCGCCCTGGGCGGCGATGCTGTGGGCGCGCCGGGGCGAGTCCTGGTAGCAGAAGCACTCCACCTGGTAGCCCAGCTCGCCCAGGGAGGCCGCCGCCGAGGCGCCGGCGAGGCCCGATCCCACGACGAGGACCTTGTACTTCCGCTTGTTGGCCGGATTCACCAGCTTCATGTCGAAGCGGTGCTTGTCCCACTTCTGCTCGATGGGGCCGCTCGGGATGTTCGACTTGAGTTCCATGGTGCGCCTCAGAGCTTCACGAAGCCCGCCAGCACGGCGAGGGGGAAGGAGATGTTCGCCAGGACCACCACCAGCGCGACCAGCAGGGCCAGCCGGTCGCGCAGGCCGTTGTACCTGGGATGGGAGAGGCCGAGGGTCTGCAGCATGCTCCACACGCCATGGCGGAGGTGCCCGAAGAGGCAGACCATCGCGAGGATGTAGAAGCCGGAGATGCCCGGGTTCTGGAAGCCCTGCACGACGTTCTGGAAGACCTTGCCATGCTCGAACGGGCCGACCTTGCCCAGGGTCAGGTGCAGCAGATGGAAGACGATGAAGGCCAGCACGACGAAGCCGCTGATCCGCATGGTGCGGGAGAAGAGGGTCGAGGCCTGGGGCGCGGTCTGCTGATAGGGCACCGGCCGGGCCGCCATGTTCATCCGCGTGAGGCCCACCGCGGCCCAGACGTGCAGGAGGGCCGCCGCCAGGAGGGTCCCGCGGGCGATCCAGATCCCCGCGCCGTGGAGCATGGTCCGCAGGAAGCGGCCGTAGGCGTCCAGGGGGTGCTCCCCGCCGTGGGCGGGCAGGTAGAGCTGGAGGTTGCCCGCCATGTGGCCGACCACGAAGCCCACGAGGATGATCCCCGTGACGGCCATGACGATCTTCTTGCCGATGCTGGATGCGAGGAAGCTGGCTTCCTTGGGCATGTTCCGCCCTCCCCCTGTGAGTGTGTCCCGGGGCGCCTGAGCCCGGACCTTCCGTCTGGAAGTGTCCGGATTCCCGCATCCCCCCCATGCGCTGCCGGCCGAAGGGCCAAAACACCGTAGGAATACCACGCCGGGATCGTGACGCCTAGCACGAGGCGGCCCCTTGCGGGATCGTCGGACCCCTGGCAAAGGCCCGCCGTCCTTGCATTCCCGGCGGTCCAGGGGTAGAGTTCTGGCCTATCTGTTGACAACCCGGGACCGGCTGCGGAGACGCAGTTCTTCATTGATTGACGCCCTTCTCCTGGGCGCGTGGAGGTAAGGCATGCCCTCGACCCATTCCAATCCGCTTCAGACCCTGGCCGCCCGCGCCGGGGCGCTGGGCAGCCTTCTCCGGCGCCTGCCGGTGGCCTTCCTGTTCCTGCTGATGGCGACGCCCGCCTTCGCCGGCGGGGAGGCCGACCTGGTCATTCCGCCCCTGGAGAAGACCTTCATGGGCATGACGGGCCACCAGCTCCTCCTGGTCGGCCTGGTCATCTGCGTGCTCGGCATCGTCTTCGGCCTGGTGCAGTACGCCCAGATCCGGAACCTGCCGGTGCACAAGTCGATGCTGGAGATCTCGGAGCTCATCTACGAGACCTGCAAGACCTACCTGATGACCCAGATCAAGTTCATCGCGGTCCTCTGGGCCTTCATCGCCGTGATCATGGTCTGGTACTTCAAGTTCATGGCCCACATGGGCTGGGGCAAGGTGGCGGTCATCCTTGCCTTCTCCGTCGTCGGCATCCTGGGCTCGGTTGCGGTGGCCTGGTTCGGCATCCGCATCAACACCTTCGCCAACTCCCGCACGGCCTTCGCCAGCCTGGGCGGCAAGCCCTTCCCCACCATGCACATCCCCCTGAAGGCCGGCATGTCCATCGGCATGCTGCTCATCTCGGTGGAGCTGGTGCTGATGCTGGCGATCCTGCTGTTCATCCCCGGCAACGCCGCGGGCCCCTGCTTCATCGGCTTCGCCATCGGCGAGTCCCTCGGCGCCGCGGCCCTGCGCATCGCCGGCGGCATCTTCACCAAGATCGCCGACATCGGCTCCGACCTCATGAAGATCGTCTTCAAGATCAAGGAGGACGACGCCCGCAACCCCGGCGTCATCGCCGACTGCACCGGCGACAATGCCGGCGACTCGGTGGGCCCCACGGCGGACGGCTTCGAGACCTACGGCGTCACGGGCGTGGCCCTCATCACCTTCATCCTCCTCGCCGTGAACGAGAAGACCGCCGGCGCCAACTTCCAGGCCATCCAGGTCTCCCTGCTGGTGTGGATCTTCGTGATGCGCGTGGGCATGATCGTGACCTCCGCGGCCTCCTACTGGATCAACGGCCTCTGGGCGAAGGCCAAGTTCGGCTCGGCGGCGAAGTTCGACTTCGAGACGCCCCTCACCACCCTGGTGTGGCTGACGTCCCTCGTCTCCATCGCCATGACCTACGGCCTCTCGAAGGTGCTCATCGGCGACCTGCCCGACGGCCTCTGGTGGAAGCTCTCCACCATCATCACCTGCGGCACCGTGGCCGGCGCCCTCATCCCCGAACTGGTGAAGGCCTTCACGTCCACGAATTCCGGCCACGTCCGCGAGGTGGTGACGGCCTCCAAGGAGGGCGGCGCCAGCCTGAACATCATCAGCGGCCTGGTCGCGGGCTACTTCTCCGCCTACTGGATGGGCCTCTGCATCGTGGCCCTCATGGGCGGCGCCTACTACGTGTCCACCTTCGGCCTGGGGAGCTACATGACCGCCCCGGCCATCTTCGCCTTCGGACTGGTCGCCTTCGGCTTCCTGGGCATGGGCCCCGTGACCATCGCCGTGGATTCCTACGGCCCGGTGACGGACAACGCCCAGTCGGTCTATGAGCTGAGCACGATCGAGACACTGCCCAACATCGAGGCGGACGTGCAGAAGGAGTTCGGCTTCAAGCCCGACTTCGAGCACGCCAAGGAGTACCTGGAGGAGAACGACGGCGCGGGCAACACCTTCAAGGCCACGGCCAAGCCGGTGCTCATCGGCACGGCGGTGGTGGGCGCCACCACGCTCATCTTCTCCATCATCCAGATGCTGAACGGCAAGTTCGGCGTCGCCGGGGTCATGGAGGGCCTGTCCATCCTGAACCCGCTCTTCCTGCTGGGCCTCGTGACCGGCGGCGCGGTGATCTTCTGGTTCTCCGGCGCGGCCTGCCAGGCCGTGGCCACCGGCGCCTACCGCGCGGTGGAGTTCATCAAGCAGAACATCAACCTGGACGCCGGCGCCGAGAAGGCCTCGGTGGAGGACTCCAAGAAGGTCGTGGAGATCTGCACCCAGTACGCCCAGAAGGGCATGTTCAACATCTTCCTGGCGGTCTTCTTCAGCACCCTGGCCTTCGCCTGCTTCAACCACTACTTCTTCATCGGCTACCTGATCTCCATCGCCGTCTTCGGGCTCTACCAGGCCATCTTCATGGCCAACGCCGGCGGCGCCTGGGACAACGCCAAGAAGCTCGTGGAGACCGAGCTGAAGGCCAAGGGCACGCCCCTCCACGACGCCGCCGTCGTGGGCGACACCGTGGGCGACCCCTTCAAGGACACGTCCTCCGTGGCCATGAACCCCGTCATCAAATTCACCACCCTCTTCGGCCTCCTCGCCGTGGAGCTGGCCATCGAGCTGAACCCCGCCACCGCCCACATCGCGGCGCTGGTGTTCTTCCTCATCTCGACGGTCTTCGTGTGGCGGTCCTTCTACGGCATGCGGATCCCGGTCGTGGACGAGAAGTAAGTCCATCCTCGACCAACAAGGTAAAAAGGGGCTCCCAGGAGCCCCTTTTCATTCGTTTCGGGCCGAAACGGCTCAGCCCTCTGCCCATGCCCCCACCAGCGCCTCGAACCGCGCCCCCCGCTCCTCGAAGTTCCGGAACTGGTCGAAGCTGGCGCAGGCGGGGCTGAGGAGCACCTGGTCGCCGGGCCGCGCGAGGGCCAGGGCGTGCTTCACGGCGTCGTCGAAGACGGGCACCACGTCGTGGGGAAGGTGGCCGAGGTCCCGCGCCAGCATGGGGACGGCCTCGCCGAGGAAGACCAGGCGATGGAGCTTGCCCTCCAGGGCTTCGATCAGCGGCGCATAGCTGGCGCCCTTGTCGGTGCCGCCGAGCAGCAGCACAAGAGGTCCCGGCAGCGCCCGGATGGCGATGAGGGTGGCGTCGACGTTCGTCCCCTTCGAGTCGTTGTAGGCCTTCACGCCGCCCCGCTCCCCGCAGAAGGCGATGCGGTGGGCCAGGCCGGGGTAGGTCCGCAGCCCCTGCCGAAGGGCCTTCACCGGCACGCCGACCTGCCGGGCCAGCAGGGCCGCGGCCAGGGCGTTTTCCACGTTGTGGTCTCCGGGGATGCGGAGCTCGGAACGGTGGAGAAGGTCCTCCACCCCACCGTCCGCGGACCTGAGACGCAGCCTGCCCCCTTCCCCGCACCAGGCGCCTTCCCCTTCAGGCTCCACCCAGCCGAAGGCGGCCGTCCTTCCCTGCCCGGGCGCGCCCTGGGCCAGGTCCGGATGGGCCAAGGGGAGGACCCGGAGGTCGGCGGAGGTCTGGTGGAGGAAGATCCGTTGCTTCGCCGCGAGGTAGGCCTCCAGCGTCCCGTGCCGGGCCAGGTGGTCCGGCGTGAGGTTCAGCAGGGCCGCGCCCTCGGCGTGGAAGGTGGCCACCGTCTCCAGCTGGTAGCTGGAGCACTCGAGGGCGTAGACCGTGCCCGGTGCCGCGGTCTCCAGGGCTTCCAGCAGGGGCGTGCCCAGGTTGCCGCAGGCCACCGAGGGAAGGCCCGCGCCGCGCAGCAGATGCCCCAGCAGGTCCGTGGTCGTGCTCTTCCCGTTGGTTCCCGTCACCGCGAGGATCCGGGCCGACGGGTCCTTCGTCCGGAGCGCCCGGTGGGCCAGCTCCAGCTCGCCGAGCACGGGAATGCCGCGGTCCCGCGCCGCCCGCGCGAAGGGGATCGCGGGGCTGACTCCCGGACTCAGGACGAGGACGTCGGCACCCTCCAGGAGGCTCTCCGGGTGGTCGCCCCAGACCCCCGGGATGCCCAGGGCCTCCAGGACCCGGCGGGAGGCCTCGTCGGGTTCGGGCCGTGCCTCGGTTAACACGGCATCCACACCGGTTTTTGCAAGATGCCGCGCCACGGCGAGCCCGCTGCGACCCGCGCCCACGATGACGTGCCGGCCCATGCGCCCTCCTTCACACATCTTCACACGGGCCCCGGGCTTGCCTTTCCAGGATTGAGGCTATGCTGGGGAACCCCCAAGCGGAGCATGAATGAGGGATCCCCTCCTGGAGCGCATCCTCGCGGGCGAGTGGCCCCTGGTGCCCTACGCCCACGAGATCCACGGCCTGAAGTCCGGGCAGGTGGAGGCCCGGGAGATCCTCACCCGCATTCGGCGTCCCAGCGGCGAGATCAGCAGCCTCTGGACCATGTTCCCGGACACCGAGGAGAACCACGCCAAGCGCGTCGAGATCGACATGATCTGCCTGGAGACCAGCTTCCGGGGCCTCTCGGCCACGCCCTTCAGCCAGCAGCTCCAGTTCATCAACCTCGAGCCCCTGACCCTGGAGAGCCCCACCTTCTGGAAGCGGGTGGAGATCTGGCTGGGCAACATCTCCTACCCGCCCCACCAGATCGTCATGGAGTTCACGGAGAGCCACTCCATCCACGACCTGAACGAGCTGCAGACCTACGCCCGGCGCCTGCGGGAGATGGGCCTGCGCATCGCCGTGGACGACCTGGGCTCCGGGGTCGCCTCCCTCACCCACATGGCCCGCCTCAACCCCGACTTCATCAAGGCCGACAAGAGCCTCGTGGAGCAGTGCCACCGCCGCCCCTACCAGGCCGCGCTCCTGAACGCCCTGGCGGTCTTCGCCGAGCGCATGCGGGTGGGCTACATCGCGGAAGGGATCGAGACCCAGTCCGAGCTGCAGGCCATCATCGACGCCGACGTCCCCTGGGCCCAGGGCTTCGTCTTCGGCGAGCCGGAGCCCCTGCTCGCCCCCGCCGCCGCGAGCTGAAGCCCCGCATGGACGAGGAGTGGTTCAGGGACTGGTTCGACGAGGACTACGCGGCCTTGTACGCCCACCGGGACGCCGCCGAGGCCGAGGCCGCCGTGGCGACCCTCCTGGAGGCCGCCCCCGAACTCGCCTCGGGGCCCGTCCTGGACCTGGGCTGCGGCTCGGGCCGCCACCTGAAGGCCCTTTCCCGCGTCAATCCCGAGGCCCTGGGGATGGACCTCTCCATGGCCCTCCTGGACCTCGTGGATCCCGGCCTGCGGAGCCGGCTCCTCCGGGGCGACATGCGCGCGCTGCCCTTCCGAGACGCCTCCCTGCGGGGCGTCTGCCTCTGGTTCACCCCCTTCGGCTACTTCGGCGACGACACCAACGCGGCCCTGGCCCTGGACCTGGGGCGGGTGGTGCGGCCGGGGGGCCTCGTCCTCCTCGACTACCTCGACGCGGACCACGTAGCGGCGCACCTGGTTCCCGAGGACGTCGTGGAGCGCAATGGCCTGCGGGTCCACAGCCGGCGCTTCCTGGAAGGCCGCCGGGTGGTGAAGCGCATGCGCATCGAGCATCGGGACGGCGGCCCGGTGCGCGAGGTCTCCGAGAGCGTCCGCCTCTACCGCCCCGGGGAGCTGCTGAGTCTTTTCGACGCCGGCGGATTCCGCCTCCGGCGGGCCTTCGGGGACTACGCGGGCCAGGCCCACGCCCCGGGCTCGCCCCGGTGGATCGGCCTCCTCGAACGGAGGACTTGAGCTCAAGGCCTGGCGTCGGGCGGGCTACCATGGGGCTTTGGATTCGGAGCGGACCATGGCCTGGCGGAGCGTGCGCGACCTCGACGTGAAGGGTGGAAGGATCTTCCTCAGGGCGGACCTGAACGTGCCCCTGAAGGACGGCGCGGTCTCGGACGCCACCCGCATCCGCGAGACCCTCCCCACCCTGCGGCACCTCCTCCAGGGCGGAGCCTCGGTGGTGCTGGCCTCCCACCTGGGCCGGCCCAAGGGCGAGGGCTTCGAGGCCTCCTTCAGCCTCGCCCCCGTGGCCGCCTGGCTGAAATCGGAAGGCTTCGACGTGCGCCTGGCCTCCGGCGTCGCCGGGCCCGCCGTCGAGGCCGAGGCCGCGGCCCTGGCGCCCGGGCAGGTGCTCCTCCTGGAGAACCTGCGCTTCGACAAGGGCGAGACCAAGAACAAGCCGGACTTCGCCGCCGCCCTCGCGAAGCTGGCGGACGCCTATGTGGACGACGCCTTCGGCGCCGCCCACCGCGCCCACGCCTCCGTGAGCGGCATGGTGGCCGACTTCCCGAAAGAGCGCGTCGCCGCGGGCTTCCTCATGGAGAAGGAGCTGAAGGCCCTGGCCAAGGTGGCCTTTGAGCCCGAACCGCCCCTGGTGGCGATCTTCGGCGGCGCCAAGGTGAGCGACAAGATCGACCTGATCCGCCACTTCCTGGGCCGGGCCTCCGCCATCCTCATCGGCGGTGGCATGAGCTTCACGCTGCTGAAGGCGAAGGGCGTCGCGATCGGGAAGAGCCTCGTGGAGGAGGACAAGGTGGACCTCGCCCGGGAGCTGCTCGCCGAGGCCGAGGCCAAGGGCACGAAGCTGTGGCTGCCCCTGGACCACGTCGTCTCGAAGGAGTTCCGCGGGGACGCCCTGGCCAGCCTCACCCAGGACGAGCATGTCCCCGACGACATGATGGCCCTGGACATCGGCCCCGAGACCGTGGCCGCCTACCTGGACGTGCTGCGCTCCGCGAAGACGGTGCTCTGGAACGGCCCCATGGGCGTCTTCGAGATGGAGGCCTTCGCCAGCGGCACCCTGGCCATGGCCGAGGCCCTCGCCGAGGCCGCGGACCGGGGCGCCTTCGTGCTGGTGGGCGGCGGGGACAGCGTGGCTGCCGCGAACCAGGCCGGCGTCTCCCCGCGCATGAGCCACGTCAGCACCGGCGGCGGCGCCAGCCTGGAGTTCCTCAGCGGGCTCGTCCTGCCGGGCGTGGCGGCCCTGGAGGCCTGAACCGGCCGCCGTGCCATCATGGTCGGCGTCCTCCACCCCCACGCCTGAGCCCGGGAGCGCCCATGCGCTGCGTCGTCGCCAACTGGAAGATGAACATGCTGCAGGGGGAGGCGACCACCTTCTGCGACGTCTTCCTGGAGGGCTACACTCCCAAGGACAACGTGAACGTCGCGGTGGCGCCCCCTTTCACCCTGCTCACCCTGGTCCACGCCCTGCTCCGGGAGAAGGGGATCACCACGGCGGCCCAGAACGGCCACTACGGAAAGCGCGGCGCCTTCACCGGCGAGATCGCCATGGCCCAGATCAAGGACGCCGGCGCGAACGCCGTCATCCTCGGCCACAGCGAGCGCCGCCACCTCTTCGGAGAGACCGACGAGGTCATCGGCAGGAAGCTCGTGAAGGCCCGGGCGAAGGGCCTGCTGCCGATCCTCTGCATCGGCGAGACCCTGCAGGACCGCGACTCGGGAGGCACCTTCCTGGTCCTGCGCCAGCAGCTCCAGGAGGTGGCCAAGGCCGGCCCCGGGCCGCTCTGGGTGGCCTACGAGCCCGTCTGGGCCATCGGCACCGGACGGCGGGCCGAGGTCTCCCAGATCCGGGAGGCCCACGCCTTCATCCGCGAGGAGGTCCAGGTGGCCTTCGGCGTCCCGGACAGCAACGTGCCCATCCTCTACGGGGGCAGCGTCACGCCGGAGAACTTCGCCGAGGTGCTGGCGGTGCCCCACGTGGCCGGCGCCCTGGTGGGCGGGGCCAGCCTGGATCCGCGCAAGTTCCTCCAGCTCGTGCGGATCGCCCAGGGGACTTAGCCCGCTCGAACTTCAGTCGGCAACCCGCTAGTTCCGGGGAGCTTCCTTCCCGGATTCCGCCGGCGTCGGCGCTTCCTCCCGCCCCTCGTTCCGGCGCTCCCCCCAGAAGCTGGGCCGGGGCTTCGGCGTCCACCCGAACTGCTCCTGGAGCTTCCAGACCACTACCCGGCTGAAGGCCCGCGCCTCCTCCTCCCGGATGCGGCCGTCGTCCTCGGCGTCGGCCCTGCTGAGGGGGTCCATGGCCTCGATGACTTCCTGGCTGTCCACGTCGAAGGAGGCGAGCGGGGAGGTCCCGGCGGAGGGCTGCACCAGGTCCACCACCGCGGTCACCCGCCGGGGCGCCCAGCCCAGGCGGTCGCTGGCGTGGCGCTGGTGCGCGGCGGCGTGGGTGCCCGCCCACAGGCCCCACCAGAAGCCCTCGAAGCCCGCGTTGCGGTTCCCCGCGAGGGCATTGAGGGTGCCGACCACGACCCCGGTGGTGACGCCCACCGCCACGGGGCTCGGATCCCCCGAACGCCGGCCTTCGCGCACGTCGGTGATGGTGACGCGGAGGGTGGCGGCGTTGGCGGGCCCCTGGATCCCCTCAGGGATCACCGTGGCCCGGGTGGCCAGCCGGGCGCGGATGGCGGCTGCGTACTCCTTGCTGATGTCGGTCCGGCCCTGGACGTCCGCGGGCACCTCGAAGGCCACGGCGATGGGGGCCGGGGCTTGCCGGAAGGCCTCCACTTCCGGCCGGACGCAGGCGACGAGAAGGGCGAGGGCGGGGACGGCGAGCAGGGGGGATCGCATGGTTCGGCTCCAGGACAAGGGTGCGGACAGCGCGCGGGGATGACAACGGGGTATCAAGCGCCGTGCCAGCCGGGAATAATCCAGATTGGGAGCGAGCATGTTGATCCTCATGGAGCCCGGCTGTCCTTCGGAGCGGATCCGCGCGGTGGTGGAGCTCCTGGAGGGGCACGGCATCCGCCCGCAGGTGCTGGAGGCGGGCGGCAACGCCAGCGTGGTGGCGCCCCACGCCTCCCAGGTGCTCAAGCCCGACCGCCTGGAAACCCTGCAGGGGGTGCGGAAGGTGGTGCCCATCACCTCCCCCTTCAAGCTCGCGAGCCTGGACGGGGCCCCCGCCCGCACGGTCGTGGCGGTGCGCGGTGCGCGGTTCGGGGATGGAAGCCTGGTCCTGGTGGCAGGGCCCTGCGGGGTGGAAAGCCGTGAACAGCTCTTCACCACGGCCCGCTACGTGGCCGAGGCCGGCGTGAAGCTCCTTCGGGCCGGCGCCTTCAAGCCCCGCACCAGCCCCTACTCCTTCCAGGGCCTCGGGGAGGAAGGCCTGCGCCTGCTGGACGAGGCCCGGCGGGAGTTCGACCTCGGCATCGTCACGGAGGCCACGGAGGTGGAGACCTACGACGCCGTGGAGGCCTGTGCGGACATGGTGCAGCTCGGGGCCCGGAACATGCAGAACTTCGCCCTGCTCCGCCGGGCCGGGCGCAGTCCGAAACCCGTCCTCCTCAAGCGGGGCCCAGGCGCCACCCTGGAGGAGTGGCTCTATGCCGCGGAGTACGTCCTCGGCGAGGGAAACCGCAACGTGGTCCTCTGCGAGCGCGGGATCCGCACCTGGTCCGACCATGCCCGGAACACCTTCGACGTCTCCGTGGTCCCGGCCGCGAAGGCCTTGACCCACCTGCCAGTGGTGGTGGATCCCAGCCACGCCACCGGGCGGCGGGACCTCGTCATCCCCTGCGCCCGGGCGGGCGTCGCCGCCGGGGCGGACGGCATCCTCGTCGAGACCCACTGCCAGCCCGAGAAGGCCCTCAGCGACGGGCCCCAGGCCCTCCTCCCCTCGGACTTCCTCCGACTCGTGGACGAGTGCCGGCGCGTGCACGGGGCGCTTCAAACCCAGCCCGCGGGCACCGGCCTCGCCTTCTAGCCCACCGCGGCGGGGGACATTCCGGGCCAGACGCGCTAGGATGGTCGGTTCGGAGCGTCCATGTCCTCGCTGCTCATCACGCTGAACGTCATCATCTCGCTGCTGCTCATCGGCACGATCCTCCTCCAGCCCGGCACGAAGGGCGGCGGGCTGGGCACGGCCTTCGGAGGGGGCGGCGCCAACACGGCCTTCGGCGCCCAGGGCGCGGCCCCCGTGCTCTCGAAGCTCACGTACTGGCTGGCCGGTGCCTTCTTCGCGACGCTCCTGGCCATCGAGTACCGCGTGATCGTGGAGAACCGCTCGGTGCTCGAGAAGCCCTCCGCCGCCAAGACCGCGCCGAAGCCCGCCCTCCCCGCCGCACCCGCTCCGGCCGCGCCGGCGCCCGCGCCGTCCCACGCGCCCTCGCTGCCCCAGAAGTAGGCCCCGGCCGCGTCTCCCGCGTTGACCGCCGCGGGACGCGATGGCATGCTGGACGTTCTGGCCCTCGTGGTGGAAATGGTAGACACGCCATCTTGAGGTGGTGGTGGCCAAAAGCCGTAGCAGTTCGAGTCTGCTCGAGGGCACCAAACGGAAGCGCCGCGCAAGCGGCGCTTTTTCGTGGGCCTCAGCCCGTACCCTGGGACCATGGCCTGGCCTCCCTCCTACCACCTGCTCGCTCCCCTGGCGCCCTGGTTCGACGCGCACCGCCGCGACCTGCCCTGGCGCGCGGCGGACCTGGACGCGCCCCATCCCGATCCCTACGCCGTGCTGGTCTCGGAGTTGATGCTCCAGCAGACCCAGGTGGCGACCGTGCTGCCCTACTTCGGACGGTGGATGGAACGCTGGCCCGACGTCCGGGCCCTTGCTTCGGCGTCCGAGGAGGACGTGCACAAGGCCTGGGAGGGCCTCGGCTACTATCGCCGGGCCCGGCTTCTCCACGCGGCGGCGAAGGCCGTCGCCACCCAGGGCTGGCCGCGGGATCTCGAGGGCCTGAAGACCCTGCCCGGCCTCGGGGAGTACACCGCCGCCGCGGTGGCGGCCCAGGCCTTCCAGCAGCCCGAGCCCGCCCTGGACGGGAACGTCTTCCGCGTCGCGGCCCGCCTGCTGGCCCTTGAGGACGATCCGAGGACCCGGGCCCGGGAGCTGCGGACCTGGCTGCGCCCGGCCCTTTCCATCCTCGGCCCCTCCCGCATGATCCAGGCCCTGATGGAGCTGGGCGCCACCCTCTGCGGGCCCCTGCCCCGCTGCGGCGACTGTCCCCTCTACGGCGCCTGCGAGGCGCGGCGCCTCGGCGCCACGGAGCGCATTCCTCCCGCGGCGAAGCGCGCGGCGCCGCGGGAAAGCGAGTTCACCCTCGTGGCCGCCGAGGCCGAGGGCCGCTGGCTGGTGGGCGAGCCCAAGGCCCGGGGGCTCCTGGCGGGGCTCTGGCGATGGCCGGCGGTGGCTGACCCTGGTCCCGCCCAGGAGCCCGGGCCCGCCCGCGCCGCCGAGCCCCGCGCCGCCTTCGCCTCGGTGGAGGCCCGGGCCTTCGAGGCTTGGACCCAGGTCTACACCCACCGCCGGGAGCGGGTGCGGCCCCTGCACCTCCGCCTGCCGGTGCCCTTCCCCGCCCCGGCCGGATTCCACTGGGTGGACGCCGCGCGCCTCGCGGCCCTGCCCATGGGCCGACGGGACGGCCGCCTGCGGGACCTGCTGGGCACGGGCCTCGGGGAGCGGCCCCTGGACCTCGAGGTCGCAGGGCTGCTCCTCCGACTCAAAGCCGGTGGAGACCCCGGGGCGTGATCCGCACGTCGAGGGGAGGGAGGCCCATGGCCGCGAGGGCCGCGACAGCCTCCTCCCGACGTCCGGGCCGGACCACGAGGAGGCAGCAGCCGCCGCCCCCCGCGCCGCAGGGCTTCATGCCCTCGAACCAGCCCTCGCGGGAGCCGCGGTCCCGGACGGCCCGCATGGCGTCGGTCTCCACCGCGGGGGAAAGGCGCACCCGGGCCCGGCCCTCCCGCTCGAGGAGCGCGGCCACCTCGTCCACGTCGCTGGGGACTGCGGCGGCCATCCCAAGAGCGATGTCGCGGATCTCCCGCAGGGCCTCCCGCGTCGTGGCGTCCCCCTCGATGAACCGCTTGTACGCCTCCCAGTTGGTGAGCCCCGAATGGTGGGGCGCGCCGGTGTAGAAGACCAGCAGCCGCGCGAGGAGGGCGGGATGGGGCTCCAACCGCTCCCATCGCGGGAGCGGCCCGTCCCAGTGCAGGGCCAGGGTCCCGCCCAGGGCGGCCGGATAGTAGTCCTGCCAGCCCGTCGGGGTCTCCAGCTCCCGGGCCTCCAGGTCCCGCAGGCGCGGCACCTCCGCCGCCAGCGCCTCCCCCGCCTCGAGGCCGAGGGCGGCGCCCAGCAGCCCCACCCCCAGGCAACTCGAGACGCCGAGCCCCGACCCCTTGGGAACGGGGCTGCTGAGGCGCAGACGCCCCGGCCGGCGCGGGGCCATGGACAGCACCCGCCAGACCCAGGAAAGCCCCTCCGGGGCCGCCTGCGGCCAGGGATCGGTCGGGAACCCGAGGCCAAGGTCCTCGCTTTCGATGCGGGCCTCGCCTGCCACCGGGACCTCGATCCCGATCCAGAGGTCCACCGCGGCGTTCACGGTGAGGCAGCCCTCCAGTAGGGCGTAGATCGGCCAGAGGTCGAGGGTTCCTCCCGCGAGGTCGATGCGGACCGGGACCCGCCAGCGCCGGGCGGCCGCCACCTCAGAACCCGAGGTCGGCGAGCTCCTGCTGGGCCGTGCGGGCCTCCGGCGTGCCCGAGAAGCCCTCCACCAGCTCCTTGAAGGCGCGCACGGCGGCGGGCTTGAGGTTCTGGCGGCTGAGGCACTGGGCGCGCTTCAGCTTGGCGGGCAGGAACTGGTTCGAGCTGGGCGACTCGCGGATGAGCTGTTCGAAGACGCCCTGGGCCTTTTCGTAGGACTTCTGGTTGAAGTGCGCGAGGCCGAGGAAGAACAGGGCGTCGGGCTTCCTGGCGCTTCCCGGGTGGCTCTTGATGAACACTTCCAGGCTGTCGGCGGCCAGGGCGTAGTTCCCCCGGTTGTAGTCCAGCACCGCGGCGCTGAAGGCCTTCTCGTCGTCGGGCGTGGCGGGCGCGCCGGATCCGTCCACCCGGGCCGCGGCGCCGGAGGCCTTCGGCACGTAGTCCAGGCGCCGGTTCAGCACCCGGGTGGTGTCCTGGAGCTGCCGCAGGGTCTCCTGCACGTCGGCCTGGAAGCGGCGGTCGAGGGCGCGGGCCTCGGTGTCGGCGGTCCGGTCGGCCTCGGCCTTGCGGTTGCCCTCCTCCACCTGCTGCTTGAGCTGGAAGATCTGCACCTTCATGTCCCCCAGCTCCTGTTCCACGCGCTTGAGCTGGTCCTCGGAGGAGCAGCCGACGCAGAGGGCGCCGAGGAGGACGGGAAGGGCCAGGGCCGGCTGGGACACGCGCATGGGGCCTCCGAAGGGTTCCTTGATGCTACCAAAGGCGAAGGGCGGAGGCGCCGAGCCTCCGCCCTCCTCGTGCCCGGATCGTCTACTGCAGCTTGAATTCGCAGCGGCGGTTCACAAACCAGCTCTCCTCGTTGCTGCCCATCACCTTTGGCTTCTCCTTGCCGTAGCTGATGGTGCCCAGCCGGCTCTCGGCGACGCCGAGGCCGATCAGGTAGCGCTGGGCGGCGGTGGCGCGGCGTTCGCCCAGGGAAAGGTTGTACTCCACCGTGCCGCGCTCGTCGCAATGGCCCTCGAGCATGAGGCGCGCGGTGGTGTATTTGCGCATGAAGTCAGCGATGGCCTGGAGCTTCGGCTTGTCGGGGTCGCGGATCTCCGAGCGGTCGAAGTCGAAGTTGATGTCCTTGAGCACGAGGGCCGCGGCCCGCTGGACCTCGGCGAGGTTCACCGTGGTGGCCGTCGGCGTGGTGGTCGTGGTCGTGGTCGCCGTCGGCGTCGGGGTGGCGGTGGGGGTCGTGGTGGTGGGCGTCGGCGCCACCGGCGCCTCCTCCGGCTTCCTGCAGGCGAGGCCGCCAGCGAGGGCCAAGGCGGCCACAGGGAGAAGGAGTCGTTCGCTGCGCATGGCGGGGAGCCTCCGGCGGGAGTGTAGCAACGGGCGGTGAAGAGGTTAACGGGAAATTCCGCGCCCCGGATGGCGGATCAACGGGAACGGGTCCACTTGGGGCTCTGGCAGCCGGTCAATTCCGTGAGCTTGGACAGGGACTTGCCCGACAGGTCCGTGGTCCAGAGCTGCATGTTGCCGCTCCGGGTGCTGGCGAAGACCAGGCGGCGCTCGTCGGGGGACCAGGCGGGCCCCTCCGAGCTGAAGATGCCTGTGGTGATCTGGTAGGCCTTGCCCTCCCCGAGCTTGTGCACGAAGAGGTCGAACTTGCCCTCGAAGCGGCTCACGTAGGCCACCATGGCGCCATTGGGGCTCCAGGCCGGGCTCGCGTTGTAGCCCCCCTCGAAGGTGAGCCGCCGCACGTTCGACCCGTCCTCCTCCATCAGGTAGACCTGCGGATTGCCCTCCCGGTCCGAGGTGAACGCGATCTGGGTGCCGTTGGGGTTCCAGCTGGGCTCCGTGTTGATGCAGCCGCCGTCGGTGAGGCGCTTCACGCGCCCGCTGTCCACGTCGAGGATCATGATGTCGCTGTTGCCCTTCCGGTCCCCCTGGACGAAGGCGAGGCGCTTGCCGTCGGGGCTCCAGACCGGGCTGTAGCAGTGGCCCTGGGGCGAGGTGGTGCTGGGGTAGAGCTTCTGGTGGGCCTGGCCGCGCCGGCGCTCGCCCCAGATCTCCGGCGTGCCGCCCTTGTAGGTGATGTAGGCCAGGCGCCCGTCGGGGGCGACGGTCGGCGAGAGGGTGAGGGAGCCCCAGCGGGTGAGCTGTAGGAGCCCCGCCCCGTCCCGGTCCACCTGGAAGATCTCCTTCACCCCCGGGGAGGTCTGGCGCACGAAGACGATCCGTGTGGAGGCCACGCCCTTCTCGCCCGTAAGGCGGGCCACCAGGTCGTCGGAGATCGTGTGCGCGATGCGGCGGAGCTGGCCCTCCCTCCCGATGTAGCGCTTGCTGAAGACCGGCTTGCCGGCCTTCACGTCCACCACCTGGATCTCCACCACCACCTCGTCGCCTTCGCCCTTCGCGATCTTGGAGGTGAAGAGCCAGTCCGTGGCCAGGCGGGCCCAGGCCGGATAGCTGGCGGCATCGGTGCTGCCCGGAAGGACGCCGGTGATCAGGGCGAAGGGGCCGGCCTCGTCCAGGTCCCGGGCCAGGGGTGTCCGGAAATCCTTGGCGACCAGGTCCTCCGACAGCCCCGCGAGAACCGGGGGCGCCAGGGCGATGCCAAGCCGGCCGCCCTTCTTGGCCTCCAGCTCCACCTCGACCTGAGTCTTCTGCGGGGGTGCCTGGGGCTTGGGCTGCTGGGGCGCGGCGGCGAGGGTGAGGTAGGCGGCGGCGCACAGGCCAGCGAACCAGGCACGGGTCATGTCGGCTCCAGATGCAACAAGGGATGCGCCAGGATACCAGCTAGGTTCCGTCGGCCCCGGCGCCCCCGCGCCAGGCGCCCGCGGCCAGCAGCGCCGCGAGGATGCCCGCCGAAGGCCAGAGGAGGGTCCAGGGGCTCGCGAGGAGGAAGGCCCTGCCCGAGGCCAGCATGGTGCCCCAGGAGGCCAGGTCCGGGGGCAGGCCGACGCCGAGGAAGCTGAGGCCGCCCTCCACGAGGATCACCGCGCCGAGGCCCACGGTGGCCTGGGCCAGCAGCAGCGGCGCCAGGCGGGGCAGCACGTGGCGGAGGAGCCGGTGGGCGGCCCCGCCCCCCATCAGGCGGACCTGCAGCAGGCTGGGGTCGCCCCGGAGCACGTCGAGGCGGTTGAGGGCGAGGCGCGCGTAGGGGATCCAGCCTCCGAGGGCCAGGGCCGTCAGGAGGCTGCCCAGGCCCGGCCGGAGGAGGGCCAGGAGGAGCAGCGCCAGCAGCGTGGCGGGCACGCTGGCCAGCAGGTCGGCGAGGGCGAGGATGGTCCGCCGCAGGAACGCGGCGCGGTGGGCCGCCAGGGCCAGCAGGAGGCCCAGGGCCGCATGGAAGGCCGTGAGCACGCCCGCGAGGGTGAGGGACCTCGCGCCGCCCAGCCACCAGCGCCGGAGGAGGTCGCGGCCCACCTCGTCCGTGCCGAAGGGATGCCCGGGCCCCGGCCCCTGGAGCCGGGCGGCGAGGTCCACCGTGCCGTCCCCGCCGAGGAACCAGCCCAGCAGGATCAGGGCGAAGAGCGCCAGGGGCCAGCGGGCGCGGAGGGGCCTCACCGCGCCCTCGGATCCAGGAGGGCCTGCAGCCACTCCACCGCGGCCTGGGTGGCCACGTAGGCCGCCGCGCCCCAGAGCACCGCGCCCTGCACCAGGGGGAGGTCGCGGCTGGCCAGGGCTCCCACGAGGATCTGCCCGAGGCCCGGCAGGGCAAAGATGGTCTCCACCAGCACGGCGCCGCCGAGCAGGCCGCCGAGCTGCAGGCCCAGCACCGTGAGCCACGGGCCGGAGACCGCCGGGAGCAGCCAGGCCCTCCAGCGCAGGGCGCCGGGCACGCCCGAGGCCCGCCACCAGCGCAGGCCCGGACTCTCCCGGATCTCTTCGAGCTGGGTGGCGAGGACCCGGGCCTGGTGCCCCGCCAGGGGCACGGCGAGGGTGAAGGCGGGCAGCAGCCAGGAGGCCCAGCCCCGCACACCCGCCACCGGCAGGCCCGGCACGTGCTGGGCCACGGCCCAGAGCAGGAGCGGGCCCAGCACGTAGACCGGGGAGGCGATGGCGGCCGCCTGGAGGGCCCGGATCCCGCGCCCCCGCGGCAGGGCCATCGCCCAGGCCAGGAGCATGGAGACCGCCAGGGCCAGGAAGGCCAGGCGCAGACTGACCGGCAGCCCGCCCAGGAGGATGTCGGCCACGGGCCGGTTGAAGCGCAGGCTCGTGCCCATGCGGCCGTGGAGCAGGTCCGACGCGGAGCGCGCCAGGGCCTGCGGCAGGGGCTGGTCCAGACCCAGGATCCGGCGGAACGCGGCCACCTCCGCCTCCGTGGCCCACTCCCCGGCGGCGATGCGGGCGGGGTCCTCGGGCAGGAGGCGCGGCAGCACCTGGATGAAGAGCCACACGCCCGCCACGGTGGCGAGGGCGCGAAGGGCCGCCAGCAGGCTTTTCAAAGGAGGGCCTCCAGCCGCGCCACCAGCGGGAGGTTCGCCTCCGGCAGGGGGAGCCGGCGCATCTCCGCGGGGGTGAACCAGCCCCAGGCCAGGGCCGTGCGCGGCGGGCCGCTCGCCTTCACCACGAAGGGGTGGAGCCGGACCCTGCGTTCGCCATAGTCATGGACCAGCGGGTCCAGGGGCACGGCGTCCCGGGCCGCCAGCCCCAGTTCCTCCGCCAGTTCGCGGGCCAGCGCGGCCTCGGGGGTCTCCCCGGGCTCGAGCTTGCCCCCGGGGAACTCCCAGCGGCCCGGCAGGACCGGGGCGGCGGGATCGCGCCGCTGGAGGAGGCAGCGGCCCTCGAGGCGGAGGAGGGCCAGGGCCACGTCCACCACGGTCATGCCCCCGGCCCCCCCGCGAACGCGTCGCCCAGGCCCTCCTGGTAGGCCAGCCGCGCCAGCAGGTCGGCGTAGCGCCGGCGCAGCGTCTCGATCCAGACGCGCTTCAGCTTCGGATAGGCCGGGCGAAGGTTCACCTCCACCCAGCAGTGCAGTTCCAGCACCGAGGCGCAGCGCTCGAGGCTGTGGTGCAGCTCGTCCCGCAGGCCCTCGTCCACCGCCTGCATCGCCTCCACGGGGGCGAAGCTCAGGCGGTGGATGGGCGAGACGCCCATGGCCTGCAGGCGCTCCCGGTGCAGCGCGGTGCCGTAGCCCTTGTGCTGGGCGAAGCCGTAGCCCTCGTACAGCTCATCCAGCTCAGCCATGCGCGCGTCCCGGTGGGTCTTGGCGAGGATGCTGGCGGCGGCCACGGCGCAGCTCGTGGCGTCGCCATCCACGATGAGCCGCTCCAGCAGCCCCGTCTTCGGCGCGCGATTGCCGTCCACGAAAAGGATGCGCGGGCGGGCACCGGTCTTCTCCACGGCGCCCCGCATGGCCATCAGGGTCGCCTCCAGGATGTTCTCCCGGTCGATGCCCATGGCGTCCACCTCGGCCACCGCCCAGGCGACGAGCACCGACTTCAGTTCCGTGGCCAGCACCATGCGCCGCTCCGGGGAGAGCTTCTTGCTGTCCTGGACTTCCACCAGCACGTGGCGCCACTTGCGGGCGGCCTCCTGGTCGAGGACGGCGCAGGCCGCCACCACGGGACCGGCCCAGGCACCCCGCCCGGCCTCGTCCACGCCGCCCCACAGGATTCCGGGCGGGACGTTCCCAAGATCCCAGTCCAGTGGATTCATGCGGGTCTCCAGCCACCAGCATAGCGGCCGGGGCGCGGGCACCGGCCGCCTACCGCCGCTGCCAGAGATCGAAGGGCCGCGTGCCCACGAGGAGGTTGAGGATCGCCCCCCGGCTGCGGAAGGGCTGGCCCTCGCCGGCGGTTTCGGCCTTGCCCGCGGCGAGTTCCACGTAGAAGCGGCCCACCTCGGTGCGCAGGGCCAGCCCGTAGCCCCGGGCCCGGGCCGATTCCCGCAGGGCCCCAGGCCTCAGGGCCCCGACGTAGCCCACGTCCCATCGCGGCTCGAGCTGGGCCTGCAGACCGAAGAGGCCCGCCACGCGGATGGGGAAGCCAAGCCGGACCACGGCGAAATTGGGCGCCAGGAAGCCCGCGCTGCGGGTCCCCTGGAGGGAGGAGGGGCCGCCCAGGGAGTACCAGCGGTCCAGGGGAAGGTCCCAGCCCAGGCCGCCCTCCAGGTCGAGGGAGGCGCCCACGCGGCGGCCGAGGGCGTGCACGTGGCGCAGCCGGAGGTAGGCGTGCTTGAAGCGCTCCCCGCCTTCCTCGAGGGACCGGCCCTCGCCCGCGGAGACCCGCACCAGGGTTCCCCCGGTGGGAAAGGCGTAGCGGTCGAAGCTGTCCCACTCGAGGGAGGTCTGCAGGCCTTCGGAGGCCTCGCCCTGGCCGCCCTCCAGCCCCGGCTGCAGCGCCGTCCAGCGGCGTCCCGCCTCCAGGCGCCAGAGGCCCTGGTCCCGGGCGCCGAAGCGCTGGAAGAGGCCCAGACCGAGGTCGCGGGAGCGCAGGGTGCGGTCCGCCAGGACCCCGGAGAGGGGCGCGAGGAGGGCGGGCTCCTCCAGGCCCTCGGGCAGGAAACGCTGGGCGAAGTGGCGCGCGAAGACCAGCGCCCCCGTGCGCGGAGAGGCGTGGAAGGCCCGGCGGAAGTCCAGGTCCACGCGCTCCTGCAGGCGGTTCGTGCTGGCCTCCAGCGCCAGGCTGTTGCCGCTGCCCAGCAGGTTGTTCCAGAGGCTCCCGACCCCGGCGTGGAGGCCCCAGGTGCTCTCGAAGGCCAGGGACACGTCGAACTCCACCCGGGTGCGGGGCACGGGGACGAGGCTCAGCGCGGGGCCTCGGGGCGTCAGGGTGCCGCCCAGCACCAGCTCGTCCAGGCTCAATCGGGACTCGGCCACCGCGAGGCGCTGGAAGACGGTGCGGGCATTGAGAGGCTGGCCCTCCAGCCCCTGCATGAGGCGGTCGAGGTAGCGGCGGTCCGCGGGCGTGCCGCCCCGGACCTCCACCTTCGCGACGCTGGGCTCCTCGCAGCGGACGTCGAGGACCCCGTCCCTGAACGTGGTTCCGGCGAAGTCCACGAGCGGGCGGTAGGAGAGGGTGGCCTCCACCAGGACGCGGTCCAGGGCCCGAGCCAGCCGCGCGGGGTTGAAGCGGACGCCGGGGCGGAGGCCCTCGGCGGCGAGGCAGGCCTCCAGCAGGGCGCGCCAGGCCGCCGGGGCCTCGACCTTCATCGCGGCGACCCGGTCGTAGGGCGCCACCGAGATGCGGCTGCCCTCGGCGGTCCAGGCCAGGGAGGCCTCCCGCGCGAACCCGGCGGCCTCGAGCCGGCGCAGGAGCCGCAGGTGCAGCAGCCGTGTGGACGGGCCCTCGCCCAGGGTCCGCCTCGCCAGGTCCTCGGCCTCCGCCCGCAGGTCCTCCGGGATTTCCAGGCGCGGCGGGCCCGGGGGCGCGGGCCCCTCGGCCAAGCTTCCGTAGATCAGCCGCTCCAGGTCCTCCAGGCGCGCGTCCAGGCCCGCCCGGCCCACCCGCACGGCCTCGGGGACCTGGGCGCTGAAGTCCAGGTAGCCCAGGCTCCGGGTGTCGGGACGCACGAGGAGGTCCGCAGCCTCCCGGGAGAGCCGCGTGCGCTCCTCGATGGTCACGTCCAGGGTGCGCAGCAGCAGGGTGAACAGCGTCCCCGCGCGGACGTCGTCGAGCTGGCTGCCCACTTCCACGGCCAGCACCGCCGGCGGGCCCGCCGCGGCCGCGGGGAGGCTCCGGGCCAGGTCCTTGGCCTGGTACACCGGCAG
The DNA here is from genome assembly GCA_039812765.1 of Holophagaceae bacterium. Taxonomy (GTDB): domain Bacteria; phylum Acidobacteriota; class Holophagae; order Holophagales; family Holophagaceae; genus JADJVL01. The sequence continues at coordinate 17,681 of JBDIBF010000021.1, read as the reverse complement.
GTTCTCCACCAGCAGGCCGTCCACGTGCTGCTTCCCGTCCACCAGCACGGGGCGGAACATGCCCGGGATGCTCATGGAGGCGCGCACGGCGTCCACGAGGTTCCCCGAGGCCGGCGCGTCCGCGCCGCCGTCCTGCAGGTTGGTGGAGACCGCCCGCAGGGGCGCCCGCAGCCGCGAGAAGTCGCTGCCCGCGAAGACGAGGCCCCGGCCCAGCAGCCACTGGAGGCTGCGCTTCAGCTCCAGCCCCGGGCTGGCGCCGGGGGTGAAGGTGAAGCCCTCCTTGCCGTACTCGGCGGTGAAGATGGTCGAGGTGCGGCTCTCCTGCTCCCAGAGGGTCTCGCCGTAGGCCCGGCGCTGGCGGTCCAGCAGGGCCGCGCCCAGGTCCATGCGGCGGAAGAGGTCCTCCATCGCGGCGCCGCCGTATCCGCAGCCCTGCATGGCGCCGATGAAGGCCCCGGCGCTGGTGCCGGCGATGGCGTCCGCCTCGAAGCCCTCCTCCTCCAGCCGCTGGAGCACCCCCACGTGGGCGAGGCCCTTCGCCGCGCCCCCGCCCAGGGCCAGCACCAGGGGCCGCTGCCCCGCGATCCGCGCCTCCGGCCGGAAGCGGAAGCGGTAGTCGGGGGGGCGCACTTCGAGGCGGACGACCTCCTGGCCTGAAAGGGCCGTGGCGGCGAGCAACAAGGCGAGACCGGTCCTGCGCATGCCCCCCAGCCTACCGGGCCAGGCCGGACGCGGACGATGGGGCCGGGGAGCGACCGCAGGGAGCGCGCGGTCCCCCTCGTCCAACATCAATCGACGCGGTAGTGGCAGCCGCGGCTCTCCTTGTTCAGGGAGGCGGCCTTGAGGATGAGCCGGGCGCAGATGATGCCGCTGCGCAGCTCCAGGAGGGAGCGGGTGAGCTTGGCCTGGCGGTAGAAGCGGTCGATGCGGTGGTACAGGTAGCCCACGTCCTCCCGGGCCTGTTCCAGCCGCGCGCGGGTGCGCACGATGCCGGCGTAGTTCCAGAGCGTCGTCCGGATGAGGTTCCAGTCCTGCTCGATGAGGAGCGGGTCCGTGGCCTCGGCGTGCTCCGGCGGCGTCCAGGGGGCGAAGGCCTCGGCGCCGGGGAGGTCCACGCCCGCGGCCTCCGCGACCATGGCGTCCGCGGCCCGGTGGCCCCAGAGCAGGCCCTCGAGCAGGGAGGTGGAGGCGAGCCGGTTGGCGCCGTGGACGCCGGTGCAGGCCACCTCGCCGGCGGCGTAGAGGCCCGGCAGGCTGGTGCGGCCGTCCAGGTCCACCAGCACGCCGCCGCAGAAGTAGTGGGCCGCGGGCACCACCGGCACCGGCTGGCGCGTGGGCTCCAGCTCCTCCGTGCGGCAGGCGGCGAGGATGTTGGGGAAGTGGGCCTCCAGGTCCAGGCGCGCCGCCACGGGGCGCAGGTCCAGGAAGACGCAGGGCTCGCCGGTGGCGGCCATCTCCTGGAAGATGGCGCGGCTCACCACGTCCCGGGGGGCCAGCTCCATCTGCTCCGGGGCGTAGTTCGCCATGAAGCGCTGGCCCTTGCGGTTCACCAGGTGGGCTCCCTCGCCCCGCAGGGCCTCGGTGAGCAGGGTGCGCGGCTTGCCCGGGATGTAGAGGGAGGTGGGATGGAACTGCACGTATTCGCAGTTCACGATGCGCGCGTTGGCCCGGTAGGCGGCCGCGAGCCCGTCGCCGGTGGCGCCGGCGGGATTCGTCGTGTGCAGGTAGAGGTAGCCCAGGCCGCCGGTGGCCAGCAGGGTGCGCTTCGCCTGGCAGAGCTCCACCGCGCCGGTGGCGGGGTCGAAGAGGTAGGCCCCCCACACGGTGATGGGGTCGTAGACATGCCTGGGATCCTTCGAATGGTGCGGGTTGGTGAGCAGGTCCACCAGCACCCGGCCCTCCAGCACCGTGATGCCTTCGTGCTCCCGCACGGCCTGGCTCAGGGCGCGCTGGATGGCGAGGCCCGTGGCGTCCTTGGCGTGGTAGATGCGCGCCACGCTGTGGGCGGCTTCGGCGGTGGGATCGGGCTCGCCGCTGGCGTCCTGGTCGAAGGGCACCTTCAGGCGCTCCCAGAGGAAGTCGTGGCAGAGGGGGGGGCCCTGCTCCGCGAGCTGGCGCACGGCCTCGGGATTGCAGAGCCCCGCGCCGGCGGCCTCGATGTCCGAGGCCAGCAGCTCGGGGCTGTCCCGCTTCTCCCCGTTGGCGCCCTCGCCCACGGAGCCGATGATGCCGCCCTGGGCCCAGCCGGTGTTGCTCTCCCCCAGCTCGTCCTTGGCCACCAGCACCACCTTCGCGCCCTGGTCCGCGGCGCGGATGGCGGCGGTGCAGCCGGCGATGCCGGCGCCGAGGATGAGGATGTCGGTCTCGATCATGGACGAATCTCCCAGCGGGGCACGGGCATCGCCCAGAGGGCTTCGGGATCGGCGTCGGGATCGGCCTTAAGGTAGGCCAGGCGCTCCTCCGTGAACTGCAGCGCCTCCCGGTGGTCCACGGTGCCCCACGGCGTCCCAAGGAGGCCTTCGAAGGGATCCAGCCGCTCCAGGGCGTCCTCCCAGACCGCCGCGGCGCCGCCGAGGTTGTGGAGCTGCTGGTGGTGGTAGCCCGCGGCCAGGAGGATCAGGCCCTGCAGGCCCTGGCGCAGCGGCCCTTCGGCGTCCTTCCAGAGGGCCTCCAGGGCATCGTGGGTCTCGTGGAAGAGGGCCACGTCGAAGAGGGCCACCGCCGCCTGCAGCCGGTAGGTCCCGTCCTCAGGAAGGCCCGTGAGGGCCGACAGCGCCACGCCGCAGCGCAGGCTGGCCAGGGGGCCGAAGGCGCCCCACGCCGCGCCCGGCAGCCAGCCCTCCGGGCCCTCCCGGGCGAGGCCGGGAAGCCGCGACCTCGCTTCGGACCAGGCGGCGGCGGGGTCCGCGACCCCCAGGGCCGCGAGCATGCGCGCGGCCAGCTCCAGGAGCAGAGGCTCCGGCAGCCCGCCCCCGTGGGCCTCCCGCAGCCTCGGCGCGCCGAGCACCGTGGGCCAGGCCAGCAGGGCGCGGTCCCGGGGCTCGTCGAGGGCGGCCTCGACGAGTTCGCGGAGGAAGCGCAGGAGTTCCAGGGGCAGCACCGGCTGGCGCTGCCAGAACAGGGGCTTGGTGTCGGAGCAGCTCATGGCCGGCCGCCGGGCTTCGCGAAGGGCGGGTCCGTCACCACCAGGGTGAGCAGCTTCCCGCCGGTGGCGTTGTCCTCGAGGCCCGCCCACGCGGCCCCTTCCAGCCGGCCCCGGCGCACCTGGGCGGGCGCGCCCTGGCCGTGCTCGAGGAGCCACCGGGCCACCCGTCCGCGGTAGAGCTTGGACCAGTGGGTGATGGCGCGGCCCTGCGGGTCCACGACGGCGACGGTGTGGCGGGGGCGCGGCCAGCCCTTCAGGAGGCTGGCGGCGTCCTGGGGCAGCAGCTCCCAGACCGGGCCCTCCGGAAGCTTCTCCAGCCGGGGCGGCAAGTGGCGCTGCCAGTGGGCCTTCAGCCCGGCGAGCCCCGCGAGCTTGAGCTTGTAGGGCGGGACCGGCTCGTCGCCGCGCACCAGCCCCCGCAGGGTGGAGAGGACGAAGACCTGCCGCCAGAGGCTCCGGTCCAGGGTGGAGGGCTCCAGGGACTGGAAGGCCACGCCGGTGTAGCGCTCCAGGGCCGGGCGCAGGGGCACCGGATGGCGCAGGGCCAGGGCCTCCGCCTTGGCCTTCTCCAGGGCGGCCTCCTTCACCTCGAAGGCGCGGCGCAGGGCCTCCGCGCTGCCGTGCACCACCAGGTCCGCCAGGCGTTCGCGGACCCAGCGCTGGGCGGCGTCCTCGGGAAGGGTCCCCGTGCGGCCCCCCGGGGCCTTGTCCTCCGAGGGCGCGAGCAGCACGAGGGGCCGGCCGCTCACGGGTGGACCCCCGCGAGCACCGCGTCCGGGTGGGCGGCCTCCTCGGCCTCCCGGGCCGCGATCCAGGCCTCGAGGGGGACGAGTCCGAGGCCCCGCCAGAGTCCGCGGAGGCGCTCCCCGTAGCCCGCCAGGCCCGCGGCGTGGGCGAAGCGGTGCCCGGTGGTGGCCACGGGCAGGCGCGGCTGGTCCTCGTCCAGTTCCCAGGGGTGGAGCACCAGGGGGGTCCCCGCGCCCGCCTCCGCCAGGCGCTGGAGCCGGGCCCGCAGCAGGGGACGCGGCCAGAGCCGCATGGCCCAGCCCCACATCGGCACGGTGAAGGGGCCGAGGCCCATCACCGGGGGCGGCAGCTCCCAGATCCCGTTGGGGAGGCGATGGGGACGCCGGGGCCAGGCGGGATCCCCCAGCACCTTCAGGGGCGCCCGGCTCGAGTCGAAGGTGAAGCCCAGCTCGGGAAGCAGGCGCCACCACCCTTCGGCGGCGCCGCGGAGGCTCCACTCCGGGGCCCGGAAGCCCTCCACGCGCACGGCGGCGATGTCCTCCAGGGCCTGCCGGCCGGCGACGAGGGAGGCGCGGAAGGTCGGCTCGTCGAGCTCGAAGGCGCGGGTGTGGGTGAGGCCGTGGAGACCGATGCGGTGGCCGGACTCGGCGATGCGGCGCAGCAGCGCGGGGTGCCGCCGCGCCTGGTCCGCGAGGCAGAACCAGGTGCCCCGGGCGCCGAGGTCCTCGCACAGCGCCAGGGCGAGGTCCGTGGCGCGCTCCAGCCTGTCCTCGAAGCGGTCGTGGGCGCCCGCCCCATCGTAGGGCGGGCAGCAGAGCTGGTACCAGTCCTCCCAGTCCAGGGACAGGGGGAGGGACGGACCGGCGGGGGACGTCACGTGAAGTTGCGCTCGGAGACGCTGATGAACTCCAGGGCGAAGTCGTCCAGCTCGGTCTGCCACTGCTTGAGCTGGCCCTGGAAGAAGTTGTAGGCCATCAGGGCCGGGATGGCGGCCATGAGGCCCACGGCGGTGGCCACCAGGGCCTCGGAGATGCCCGGGGCCACGGTGGCCAGGTTGGCGTTGCCCGTGGTGCCGATGTCCTTGAAGGCGTCGATGATCCCCCACACGGTGCCGAAGAGGCCGATGAAGGGGCTGACGGCGGCGATGGTGGCCAGCACGCCGAGGTAGCGGTCCATGCGCCCCATCTCCACCACGGAGGCGCGCTGGAGGCTGCGCTCCACCGCCTCCATGCTCCGGACCTGGGCGCGGCCCCCGGCGGCGGGCACCCGCAGTTGGTAGGTGACCTCGGCGTAGCCCGCGTGGAAGAGGCCCAGGAGCGGGCTCTGGACGTAGAAGTTCTCCTGCTGCTTGAGCTCCCGCCAGTCGGTGGCCCTGCGGAAGGCGGCCCGGAAGCGCTCCGTGGCCGCGCGGCTGCGCTGGAGCAGCACCGCCTTCTGGAAGATCACCACCCAGCTCAGCACCGAGAAGAGGAGCAGTAGCACCAGCACCAGCTTGGCCACGGGCCCGGCGTGGAGCACGACCTCGAGGAGGTCCACCCCCGCGCGCTTGGGCGGCTCGATCAGCAGCATCCTTCCTCCGGGAACCTCCCATGCTACCAAGCCTTTGCCCGGGAAACCCGGGGCCGGGCCCGCTACACTGGATGCTTTGCGCAGGTCTTTTCGGCGGGGAGCGGCGGGATGCACGTGCTGGTGGTGGGATCGGGATACGTGGGCCTCGTGGCCGCCGCCTGCTTCGCCGAGGCCGGTCACCGGGTGCTGGGCGTGGACGTGGACGCCGCCAAGGTGGCCCAGCTCCGCCGGGGCGAGTCCCCCATCTACGAGCCGGGCCTCGACGGCCTCCTCACGAAGCACCTGGCCTCCGGAAACCTGGCCTTCACGACGGACCTCAAGGAGGGTATCGCCGAGGCGGACGCGGCCTTCATCTGCGTGGGCACGCCCATGGGCGAGGACGGCAGCGCCGACCTGCGGCAGATCCTCCAGGTGGCCTCGGACATCGGAAGCGCCCTGCCCCTGCGACCCGAGGCCGCGAAGCCCCTCATCGTGGTGGACAAGAGCACCGTGCCTGTGGGCACCGCCGGGCGGGTGCGGGGGGCCATCCAGGCCGAGCTGGACAAGGCGGGCTCGGACCGGGGCTTCGAGGTGGTCAGCAACCCCGAATTCCTGAGAGAGGGTTCGGCCCTGGAGGACTTCCTGCGGCCCGACCGCGTGGTGGTCGGCTGCCAGTCGGACCACGCCGAACACGTGATGAAGGGCCTCTACGGCCCCTTCCTGGAGGCGTCGAAGGGGAAGTGGTTCCGCATGGACCCCGCCAGCGCCGAGCTCACCAAGTACGCCGCGAACGCCATGCTGGCCCTGCGCATCAGCTTCATCAACGAGATCGCCGCCCTCTCCGAGGAGGTGGGCGCGGACGTGGACCACGTGAAGACCGCCATCGGGGCGGACCACCGCATCGGGCCGGCCTTCCTCAACCCCGGCCCCGGGTTCGGCGGCTCCTGCTTCCCCAAGGACCTCCAGGCCCTCCTCAAGACCGGCCGCGAGCACGGCGTGAGCCTCAAGACCCTGGCCGCCACCGTGGAGGCCAACCGGCACCAGAAGATGGTCCTGCTGCGCAAGGTGAAGGCCCACTACGGGGTGCTGGGCGGCGATCCCGCGCCGCTGGCGGGGAGGCGCTTCGCGCTCTGGGGGCTGGCCTTCAAGGCGCACACCGACGACATCCGGGAGGCCATGAGCCTGGAGCTCATCGAAGGGCTCCTGTCCCTGGGCGCCACCGTGGCGGTCCACGACTTCGAGGCGATGCCCGCGGTGAGGGCCAAGCTCGGGGACCGGGTCACCTACGCGGAGGACCCCTACGCCGCCTGCGAGGGCGCCGACGCCCTCCTCCTGGCGACCGAGTGGCCCCAGTACAAGGACGCGGACCTCGAGCGGGCAGGCGCGGCCCTGAGGGCCAAGGTCCTCTTCGACGGCCGGAACCTGTTCAAGCCCGAGGCCATGAAGGCCGCGGGCTGGACCTACCACAGCCTCGGCCGCCGGACGCTGTAGGAGACCCCCATGAAGCTCAGGCTCGAGGACATCGCCCACGCCCGCTCCGGGGACAAGGGGGACGGCTCCAACGTCGGGCTGATCGCCTACACCGAGGCCGGGTACCGGCTCATCCACCAGGAGGTGACGGCCGCCCGGGTGAAGGCGCATTTCAGCCGGATCTGCCACGGCGAGGTCGAGCGCTTCGACGTGCCCAACCTGCGGGCCCTGAACTTCATCCTCCACGATTCCCTGGGAGGCGGCGGCTCCGAATCGGTGAAGACCGACGCCCAGGGGAAGACCCACGGCCAGGCCCTGCTTCGCATGGAGCTGGAAGTGGCGGATACTTGGAACCTGAAGGATCTGGTTCCCAACCCCTGACCTTCAACCCGGGGACGCGTCAGGGCGTCCAAGGCACCACCAGGAGACTTCCATGGGCAATCTCGGACTGACGGAAATGCTGCTGATCGGCATCGCGCTGCTGATCTTCTTCGGCCCCTCCCGCCTGCCGGAACTGGGCAAGAGCCTCGGCAAGGGCATCCAGGAATTCAAGAAGGCCAGCCGCGAACTCACGGACTCCGTCAAGGAGGACGTGGCCTCCGACAAGAAGTAGCCCACACCCCTCTTCCCGCGGCCCGGGCGGCCCAACCGCCCGGGCCGCGGCCTGATCGAGGCCCATGGCGATCCCCGAAACGCCCCCCAACCAGATGACCTTCTGGGAGCACCTGCAGGAGCTGCGGGTGCGCCTCACCCGGGGCCTGCTCGGCATCGTCGTGGGCTTCGCCCTGACCTACGCCTACCGGTTCAAGATCTGGACCTGGGCCCAGCGGCCCTTCCTGGAGGCCATGGCCCACCAGACGAAGAAGCCCATCGCGGAGCTGCAGCCCTGGGCCTACACCGACCTGGCCGAGCCCTTCTTCAGCCTCATGCGGCTCTCCCTGTGGGCGGCGGGCTTCCTGGTGGCGCCCTTCCTCTTCTACCAGCTCTGGGCTTTCATCCGGCCCGGGCTGCTGCCCCGGGAACGGCGCTTCGTGATCCCCTTCGTCCTGGTCACGAGCCTGATGTTCCTTCTGGGGGCTGGCTTCGCCTACAAGTACGCCATCAACCTCCTCGGGGACATCCTGTTCCAGGAGGCGAGCCAGGCCGCCCTGCGGGCCAACCTCCACATCGACAGCTACCTGGACCTGTTCCTCTACACGCTGCTCATCACCGGCCTGCTCTTCGAGCTGCCGGTGCTGTTTTTCTTCCTCGCCAAGTTCCGCCTCGTCACCACCCGCTGGATGCTGAAGTACTGGCGCCACGCCACGGTACTCATCATCTTCGTGTCCGCCTTCCTGACCCCCGGCGACCTGGTGGTGACCACCATCTTCTTCAGCGTCATCCTGCTGGGGCTCTACTTCCTGTCGGTGCTGGTGGTGTGGTTCGCCCAGCCGAAGGCGATGCCCGCCGAGCCGCCGGACGAGCCTGAGTCGCCGGCCTAGCTCCGTCCAAGGGCGCCCTTCCCGCCCCCGCCGACCATCAGCGCGAGGGTGGCGCAGAAGGTGAGCAGCTCGTGGCGCAGGACCGTCGGGTTCGCGCCTCGCGCCAGCGCCTGGGCCACGGGCCAGCCGTGGAGGGCCAGGAGGGGCAGGCAGGCGGCGGTCATCCAGACGCCCAGCATCACCAGGAGGCCGCAGACGCCCTGGAGGAACAGCAGGCCCCAGCCCAGGGCCCGCGGAAGGGTGACCGGCCCCCGGGCGTGGACGAGCTGGAGCATCGCCGAGGCGGTGAAGAGGAAGCCTACGGCGACGCGGAGGATGAGGAGGGCCCAGGCGGTGCGGTTGGTGGATGCCACGGTTCTTTGCTCCAATGATGTTCCTCCCAGTCTGCCCGAGCCCGCCTCCCGTGAGCCGCTCCCCCATCCGCACCCTCGCCTTCGACGCCGACGACACGCTCTGGCGCCACCAGGACCTCTTCGAGGACACCCAGGGGCGCTTCTTCGAGCTGCTGCGGGACTTCCACGACGAGGACTGGATCGCCGCCCGGCTCCACGAAGCGGAGATGCGCAACCTGCGGCTCTACGGCTACGGCGTGAAGGGCTTCATGCTCTCGATGGTCGAGACGGCCATCGAGCTGACCGAGGGCCGCATCGGGGGCGCCGAGATCCAGCGCATCCTCGACCTGGGCAAGGGCATGCTGGACCATCCCGTCCAGCTCATGCCGGGCGCGGCCGAGGTGCTGGCGGGGCTGGCGGAGCGGTACGAGCTGATGGTCATCACCAAGGGCGACCTCTTCGACCAGGAGGCCAAAGTGGCGCGGTCGGGCCTGGGCGCCCGTTTCAAGGCCGTGGAGGTGGTGTGCGAGAAGGACGCGGCGGCCTACGCGGGGATCCTGCGGCGCCACGGCATCGGACCGGCCCATTTCATGATGGTGGGCAACTCCCTGAAGTCCGACGTGCTCCCGGTCCTCGCCATCGGCGCCCGGGCCGTCCACGTGCCCTACGAGCTCCAGTGGTCCCACGACCGGGTCGCGGACGTCAGCGCGGCGAGCCACGGCTACCTCGAGATCGCCAGCCTGGGGGAGCTGCCGGCGCTGCTCGCGGAGCTGGAGGCGCCCCCGGAGGATTGACCGACCGCACGGAACCCGGACTGGGGCTCCGGGCCGGCCACCGCTATGCTTGAAGGTTCTGGAGGCCTCCCATGAGCTCGATCAAGACCCTCGGCGTCGTCGGCGCGGGACAGATGGGCAACGGCATCGCCCACGTCTTCGCCCAGGCCGGCTTCGGCGTCCTGATGCAGGACATCTCGGCGGACTTCGCGGCCAAGGGCGTCGCCACCATCGCCAAGAACCTCCAGCGGGGCGTGGACAAGGGCAAGATGACCGCCGAGGAGCGGGACGCCGTCCTGGCCCGCATCCGGACCACCACCGATCTCGCGGACTTCAGGGACGTGGACTTCGCCGTGGAGGCCGCCACCGAGAAGTGGGAGGTCAAGAAGCAGATCTTCGAGACCCTGGACGCCACCTGCCGCCCGGGCGTCATCCTCGCCTCCAACACCAGCTCCATCTCCATCACCAAGCTCGCCGCCGTCACGAAGCGCCCCGAGGCCTTCATCGGGATGCACTTCATGAACCCCGTGCCGGTGATGCAGCTCATCGAGGTGATCCGCGGCATCGCCACGTCGGACGAGACCCACGCCACGGTGATGGACCTCTCGAAGCAGCTCGGCAAGACGCCCCTGGTCTGCAACGACAGCCCGGGCTTCATCTCCAATCGCGTGCTGCTGCCCATGCTGAACGAGGCCATCTTCGCCCTGCACGAGGGCATCGCCGGCGTGGAGGAGATCGACGGCATCATGAAGCTGGGCATGAACCACCCCATGGGCCCGCTCACCCTGGCGGACTTCATCGGCCTCGACACCTGCCTCTTCATCCTCAACGTGCTGCACGAGGGCCTCGGCGATCCCAAGTACCGCCCCTGCCCCCTGCTCAAGAAGATGGTGGACGCCGGCTGGCACGGGAAGAAGAGCGGCCGCGGCTTCTACGACTACCGCGGGGAGAAGCCCGTCCCGGCGGTCTGAGACCTTCAGGTCGCGTAGCCCGGGTCCGTCCGGTCCAGCCGCCGCAGGAGCCCCGGCCAGGCCAGGGCGCCCGGGCTCTGGCCCAGGGTGGCCTGCCGGGAGGCCGCCCGCGCGCCTTCGAGGATCTCCGGCCCGACCGGCACCAGCTCCGCGCCGCCAGACTGGGCGCGCACCTGGATGGCGCAGGCGGTCTCGAACATGTACAGGTTCAGGAAGGCGTCGGCCACGGTGCGGCCCACCACGAGGAGGCCGTGGTTGCGCAGCAGAAGGAAGGCGGCCCGGCCCAGGTCCGTCGCGAGGCGCGCCTTCTCGTCCTCCCGCAGGGCGATGCCCTCGTAGTCGTGGGTTCCGTAGCTGGACAGCACGAAGGTGGCCTTCTGGGAGATCGGCAGGACCCCGCCCTGCTGGGCCGCCACCGCGGATCCGTAGGGCGAGTGGGTGTGCATCACGGAGTGGGCGTCCTCCCGCGCGGCGTGGATGGCGCTGTGGATGGTGAAGCCCGCGGGGTTCACCGGGAAGGGCGAGTCGTCCAGCTTGTGGCCCTCCTGGTCCACGCGCACCAGGCTCGACGCGGTGATCTCGTCGAAGAGGAGGCCGTAGGGGTTGATGAGGAACTGGTCCGCGGTGCCCGGCACGCGGGCGCTCAGGTGGGTGAAGACCAGGTCGTCCCACCCGAAGGCGGCGACCAGCCGGTAGGCCGCGGCGAGGTCCACGCGGACCCGCCACTCCTCGGGGCTCACCCGGTCCTTCAGGTCGGGGATCTCGGGTCGTCCACTCATCACAGTCCTTTCCGCGGCGGCACCACCGCGTTGGCGAGGCTGAGGCCCATCACCAGGGCCACGGCGAGGAAGACCATGCGGAAGGCGGTCTGGATGCCCACTTCGGTCTCCCCCATGGAGAGGAAGGCCAGGCCCCGGAAGCCCACGGAGCCCGGCACGAGCACGAGCAGGCCGGGCAGTTGCATGATCTGGTTGGGCAGGCGGGTGGCGCGGGCGAAGAGGTTGGCGGCGAGGCCCAGCACCATGGCGCCGAGGCCGGCGCCCAGTTCGGGCCCCACCAGCGCCGAGCCCAGCCGCGCGGCCACGAAGGCGATGAGGCAGGCCAGCAGCATCCACCCGAAGTCCTTGCGCCGGGCCTGGAAGAAGACCAGGTAGCCCGCCGGCGCGGCGGCCAGGGCGACCCACTCGGTCCACGCAGGGAGCGGCAGGGAGGGGCTCTCATGGAAGGCGTGGGCGACCTGGAAGGCGAGCTGGCGGCCCATGGCCACGCCGAAGGCCAGCATGAGCAGGGTCATGGCCGCGTCCGTCAGGCGGGCGGAGCCCGCCACCAGGTTGCCGGTGGCGACTTCCCGCAGGGCGATGGTGAGCTTCAGCCCGGGGAGGAGGATGACGATGCTGGCCAGGGTGAGGGTGAAGGCCGCCGTGTGCGGGGCGAGGTGGGCGATGGCCACGCCCCCGAAGCCCGCGAGGCTCGCGGCCAGCAGGACGAAGACCTCGGCCAGGTGGCGGACCCGGGCCGTGAAGGTTCCCAGGACGCCCACCGCGAAGCCCAGCAGGCCGCCCAGCACCATCTCCCGCCAGCCGCCGCCGAAGAAGCGCGCCGCCAGGCTGGAGGAGAGCGTGAAGGCGGCCAGGGTGGCCGCCGGGCCGAAGCGGGGCTTCTCCGCCACGAGGGCCCGCACCTCCGCCGCGGCGGCTTCCAGGGGAAGGGAACCGTCGGCCACCGCGCGCACCGTGGCCTGGATGCGCACCAGCTTGCCCAGGTCCCGCTCGCCGGGCTCCGCGCGCACCACGAAGACCTCCCGCCCCGCGGGCGTCTTCAGCTCGGCGAAGAAGGCGGTGGGATGGGCGAGGAAGTGGCCTTCCAGCCCGAGGCTGGCCACGACGCGCTCCATCGCCTCCTCGAAGCGGTGGGCCGGCGTGCCGAAGCTGTGCAGGGCGCGGCCCAGCTCCAGGCAGAAGGCGACCTTCTGGGCATCCTCGGCGCGCGGGTCCATGCCACCAGGATGGCGCGGAGACCGAGGGCCGTCAGCCCCGGGTTGTCAATGCGTCCGTCTCAGGCGCGGTCCCCGGAGAGGGCCTCCATCACGATCTGCGTCTCCACCGAGGCCAGGGCCTTGGCCAGGGCCTGCTCGAGGTCTTCCCAGAGGTCGGCGGGGTCCTCGAGGCCCACACTGAGGCGCAGCAGCCCGGCGCTGATGCCCTTCTTCGCCTTGGCCTCGGCGTCCACCACGCGGTGGGTGAGGGCCGCGGGATGCTGGATGAGGGTGTCCACGGAGCCCAGGGACACCGCCGGCGTCATGAGCTTCACGTGCTTCATCACGGCGGAGGCCACCTCGAAGGAGCCCAGGTCGAAGGCCATGAGGGAGCCGGGACCGCGCATCTGGGTGCCCACCAGCCCCTGGGGATCCTCGCCGGGCAGGCCCGGGAAGTGGACCGCCTTCACCGCCGGGTGGGCGGCGAGGCGCTCGGCGAGCGCCCGGGCGCCGGCCTGGGCGGCCTTCACGCGCAGAGGCAGGGTCGGGAGACCGCGGTGCAGCAGGTAGGCCGCCAGGGGATGCAGGATGCTGCCGGTGATGACGCGGACCTTCCGCAGCTCCGTGGCCCAGGCCTCGCTCGTGGCCACGGCCCCGGCGATCACGTCCCCGTGGCCGCCCAGGAACTTCGTGGCGCTGTGGAGGACCATGGCGGCGCCGTGCTTCAGGGGGTTCTGGAGCACCGGCGTGGCGAAGGTGCTGTCCACCAGCACGGGCACGCCGCAGGCCTGGATCACCACGGCCTCGATGTCCACGAGCTGAAGGGTCGGGTTCGCCGGGGTCTCGATGATCACCAGGCACGTGTCGCTGCGCAGGGCCTCCCGGATGCCGTCGGCCTCGGCCCAGGTGACCTCGAGGCCCAGGAGGCCGGAGGCGAGCAGGTGGTCGCTGCCGCCGTAGAGGGGGCGCACGGCGACAACGTGGCTGCCCTTCTGCTTCGCGGCCAGGAGGCAGGCGGTGAGCGCCGCCATCCCCGAGCTGAAGGCCACCGAGGCCTCGGCCCCCTCGAGCTTCGCGAGCGCCTCCTCGAAGCGGCCCACCGTGGGGTTGTAGAGGCGGGCGTAGACGGGGTTGGCCTTGTCCTCGCCGCCCAGGGCCATGCGCTCCAGGGCCTCGCCTCCGGCCTGGAGGTCGCGGATGGGGTAGGTGCTGCTGAGGTCCAGGGGGAGGGCGTGGACGCCGAGGTCCATCAGCTCCTCGCGGCCCGCGTGGACGGCCAGGGTCTCGAAGGAGGGGTCGCGCGGCAGCATGGGGCCTCCAGATTCGGCGAATCAGCCTTGATACAGGATCAGATTCGGCGATACTGCAAGCCAACGAATCATATTTGGATCACAGCCATGGCGACCGCCCTCGACCGAACCGACTTCGAGCTCCTGGCCCTCCTCCAGAAGAATGCTCGGCTCTCGAACAAGGAACTGGCGGCGGCGGTGGGTCTGGCGCCGTCCTCCTGCCTCGTGCGGGTGCAGCGGCTGCAGAAGGCCGGCGTGCTGCGGGGCTTCCACGCCTTCGTGGACCCCGCGGCGCTGGGCATCGGCCTCCAGGCCCTCATCGGCGTCCAGCTGAGCCAGCACTCCCGCGCGAAGCTGCGGACCTTCGTGCAGCACCTCCTGGAGCGCCCGGAGGTGGTGGCCCTCTACCACGTCACCGGCGCCTTCGACTTCCAGGTCCACGTGGCGGTGCGGGATCCCGCGCACCTCCGGGATCTCGCCCTGGACGCCTTCACCTCCCGCCCCGAGGTGCAGAACATCCAGACCGCGATGCTCTTCGACACGGTGTGGAAGGATCAGTGGCCGGACTACAGCGCCCCGGCCGAGCCCTCCGCCGGCGCCTCCGGGCGCCGCTCCTCCACCCGGCGCACCACCAGGCCGTAGGCTCCGATGGCCGCCGCCGCGGCGCCCAGGGCGGCGGTGAACCCGAAGGCCTCCGCCAGGGCGCTGCCCAGGTAGGGGCCCGCCATCATCCCCAGGGCATAGGCGATGTTGAGCACGGAGAAGCCGGCGCCGAAGTCGCCGGTGCCCAGGCGCTCCACGGCGTCCGCCACGCCGGGGCTGGAGGGGGACATGAGGAGGCTGGCGGCGGCGCCGAGGAGCACCAGGCTGGCCACCACCCAGGGCACCGAGGGCGCCAGGGCCGGCAGGGGCAGCGCGACGAGGCAGGCCGCGCAGCCCGCCATCACCACGCGCCGGCGTCCCACCCGGTCCGAGAGGCGGCCCATCAGGGGCGAGGTGAGGGTGTGGGCCACCGCCGCCGCCATGAAGCAGAGGCCGATGCCCCGGGGGCCAAGGCCATGCACCGCGTCCAGGTGAAGGGGCAGCGTGGCCTCCAGCAGGGCCCACAGGGCCGCGCCCAAGCCCAGGGCACCCGCGAACGTGAGGATGGCCCGGTCCCGCAGCAGCACCCTCCAGGGCAGCCTTCCCGGGGCCTGCACGGGCACCTCGTCCAGCCAGAGGAGGCGCAGGAGGAAATCCAGGGCCACCAGGGCCGTGCCGAAGAGGTAGGGCGCCAGCGGCCCCACGTGGGCGGCCAGGAGGCCCGAGAGGGGCGGCCCCAGCAGCACGCCGAAGTTGGCGAAGGCGAAGCAGGTGGCCATGGCCTGCCCGCGGCGCTCGGCGGGGAAGTGGTCCGCGAGGAGGGCGAGGCCCGGCACCCAGGTGGCCGAGCCCGCGACGCCCTGGAGGGCCCGGGCCACCACCAGCAGCCCGTAGCTTTTCGAGAAGGCGAAGAGGAGCGTGGCGGCCAAGAGGCCGCCGAGCCCCAGGAGCATGGGGGTCTTGCGCCCGACGCGGTCCACCATGACGCCGAGGGGGATGGTCACCAGGAGCAGCGCGGCGGCGTAGCTGCCGAAGAGCACGCCCACCTTCATCTGGCTGAGCCCCAGGTCCCGGGCGTACTGGGGCAGCAGAGGCACCAGCAGGTAGTACAGGCACATGTCCGTGAAGAAGGCGAGGCCCACGACGAGGAGGGCTCTTCGCTGGGGCGTGAAGAAGGGCATGGGCGGGAGGGGAAGGCCGCGCGCGGCGCGGCCCTCCAGACTCCCAGCCGCGGGCCCGGCCCTCAACCCTTCACGAGCTCCAGCTTGGTGTAGGCCACCCTGAAGCCCGCGCGCAGCAGGCTGGCCTGGCTGGCGTTCGCGGGCAGCGTGGCGCTGGCGGCCAGGACGCAGCCGCGGTCGCGCCCGTGGGCGAGGCGGGCGCGGATGAGGGCGCCCTGGAGGCCGCGGCCCCGGAATCGCGGCAGCACGGCGGTGCCCGAGAGCACGGCCACGTCGCCGGAGACCGCGACGGTGCCCCCGCCGGCCGGGTGTCCGTCCACGAAGGCGAGGAAGCAGGTCGTGCCTTCGGTGGCGGTGCTCGCCCCGAAGCCCGAGGGATCCACGGAGGCCAGGTCGTCGGTCTCCGAGAAGCCCGCGAAGACGGTGCGGGTGAACAGGTCCGCCTCGCCGGGGCGGAAGGGCCGGACCTCCACCTCGGGCGGCAGGATGAAGCGCTCGGCGGGATCCAGGTCCCGCATCCACACCTGCTGGAAGGCCTGGATGCGGTAGCCGCGCGCAGCGAGGAGGGCCGCGGCGGAAGGGTCCGCCCCGGCGGCGAGCTCCACCACCGTGGGCGCGCCCAGCACCGCTTCGAGGCGGTCGAGCTGCGCCGCGTCGAGGGGGCCGTCCAGGCCCAGGGCGAGCCCCTGGTTCAGCATGTGGCCGGGGCCGAAATAGACGGCGGTGGCCGCGGGGAGGCGTTCCCAGCGGGCGCCGCTTCCGGGGTCCAGGCGGGCCGCGGCCTCGGCCACGGCGCGGTTCTGCAGGGTCTGCGCGGTCTCGAGGCGCAGGCAGAGGGAGGTCAGGGTCTGGTTCAAGGGAGGTCCTTCGTTCATTCGATGGGGTTCCCCGCGGGCGGCGGGGGCGCTGGATCAGGAACCGGCGGGCAGGCCGACGGCAAGTCCAGGCAAAACGCAGATCGAAGGCAGGGGGAACACAGGCCTATCCAGGTGAGGGATCCAGAATACACGACCCCCAAAAACTCGACCCCGCGTGCGGGGCCGAGGTGGATCGGTAAGCCGGATTCTGTCCCGCCTTGCGGCCTGGGGCGCCATTCCTCTGGGATGGGTGTCGCCACCCACCTCAAGCAACCTACCCGCCGGCTCGATCGGGCCAATCCTCTTCCCTCGCGGGACACGCCGGCCTATTTGGTCTTGCTCCATGAGGGGTTTGCCATGCCCGCCCTGTCACCAGGTCGGCGGTGGGCTCTTACCCCACCCTTTCACCCTTGCCTGATCCCCTTCCGGAGCCATCGGCGGTCTGCTCTCTGTTGCACTTTCCGTCGGGTCGCCCCGCCCTGCCGTTAGCAGGCTCATTGCCCTGCGGAGTCCGGACTTTCCTCACGTGCGAACACGCGCGGCGCCCTGATCCACGGTCCCAGGCTAGCAGGTCCGCCGGCGCCCCTCCCCGCCGACCCGCGGCGGGGGCAGAATGCTCCCACCATTCCCGGAGACCCCATGGCCCCGTTCCGCGTCCTCCTGCGGTGCGCCGTCCTCGCCATCCTGGGCGGCGCGATGGCGTCCCTCCCCGACGGGAGGGCCCAGCAGCCGCCGCCCATCCTCCTCGCCAACGTCCTCGGGCCCGAGGTGGATCCCGCGCGCTATCTCGTGAGCGAGAAGTACGACGGCGTGCGGGCGGTCTGGGACGGCAAGGCGCTGCGCTTCCGCAGCGGGCGGGAGGTGGCGGCGCCGCGCTGGTTCCTGGAGAGGCTGCCCGCCCGGCCCCTGGACGGCGAGCTGTGGCTGGGTCGGGGCCGCTTCGAGGCGCTCTCCGCCCTGGTCCGGCGATCGGAGCCGGCGGACACGGAGTGGCGCCCGGTGAAGTACATGATCTTCGAACTGCCCGGCGACCCGGGCACCTTCGCCGAGCGGGCGGCCCGCATCCGCGAGGTGGTGGCGGCAGCCGGCTGGGATCAGCTCGTGGCGGTGGAGCAGTCCCCCGTGAAGGACCGGGCCGAACTGAAGGCCCGCCTGGACGCCGTGGTGAAGGCCGGCGGCGAGGGGCTCATGCTGCACCTCGCCGAGGCTCCCTACGTCACGGGGCGCAGCGACGTGCTGCTGAAGCTCAAGCCCCTCCTCGACACGGAGGCGGTGGTGGTGGCGCACGTGGCCGGGAAGGGCAAGTACAAGGGGATGCTCGGGGCGTTGA
>JBDIBF010000020.1:0-42410 GCA_039812765.1 Holophagaceae bacterium | reverse complement strand
AGGTGGCCGTGGCCGGGGCCGTGACCGTCACGCTGCTCGGCTGGCCCGTGATCGAGGGCGCGGTGGCGCCGCCGGTCCAGGCCGAACCCACGTTGATGGCGGCGTAGGCGTTCCAGACCGCCTGCTCCTCGGCCGACCCGGCGCCGTAGAGGTCCTTGGCGGCGCTGATGGCGGCGGCGCGGGCGGCGGCGTAGTTCGAGGAGGAGGTCAGGTAGGTGGTGAGGGCGCGGTACCAGATGCGAGCCGCGTGGTCATTGCCGATCCCCGTCATGCCGCCCGGCAGGTAGGAGGAGTAGTAGTCGCTGCTCGAGCTGCTGCTGGACCCGCGGGCGAGGAAGTAGAACATGCGGTTGTTGGGGCCGGAGCTGTAGTGCACGTCCAGGCTGCCGATGCTGGAGGACCAGGCGTCGGGGGAGCCTCCGTCCTTGCTGGGCTTGTACATGTAGCGCAGGGCCTGGCCGGGGTGGCCCCAGCTGTTCTCGAACATGGTGTAGTTGGCGGTCACGGACCCGCTGCCCGGATTGTCGGGGACGACGGACCCGGCGCCGCCGGCGCCGAGGGTGTAGAACTCGACGCAGGTCCCGAAGATGTCGGAGTTGGACTCGTTCAGCCCGCCCGACTCGCCGGAGTAGGTGAGGTTCGCGGTGGTGGCGCAGACGCCGTGGCTCATCTCGTGGCCGGCGGTGTCCAGGTCGGCCTCGCCATAGGAGCCGCTGGGGGGCGCGCCGTCGCCGTAGGTCATGCAGAAGCAGCTGTCCTGCCAGAAGGCGTTGTCGTAGTTGCTGCTGTAGTGCATCCGGTTGAAGGTCGCCTTGCCGGTGCCGTCGATGCCGTTGCGGCCGAAGACGTTCTTGT
This sequence comes from Holophagaceae bacterium, assembly GCA_039812765.1. Classification (GTDB taxonomy): domain Bacteria; phylum Acidobacteriota; class Holophagae; order Holophagales; family Holophagaceae; genus JADJVL01. The sequence continues at coordinate 41,555 of JBDIBF010000020.1, read as the reverse complement.
AGAAGTCCCAGGTCCGCTGCAGGCCGTGATGGGCATCCACCGCCGCGGTCTGGCCGGTCGGGCCGGTGGTGGAGGTGGTCGTGCCGGAGCCGTAGGCGTTGCCATCGCCCCAGTCGTTGTCCACATCCGTGTAGATGGTCCCGTTCCCCGAGGTGCCGTGGTTCAGGTTCGTGGTGATGTTGTTCCCGAAGGTGCCGCCGGTGCCGCGGGTCATGTCGCGCATCTCGTAGCCCGAGGTGACGCTGTTGGTGTTCAGGCTCACGGCCCCGTACCACTGGGAGTGGCCGGTGCCGGTGACGCCGCCCGTGTGCAGGTTGTTCCAGTCCCGGATCACCGCGCCGGTGTGGGCGTTGATGAGGAAGTCGTGCTCGCGGGTCTCCGCGCGGCCGTTCATCAGCTCGGCGTGGACGTGGTAGGCGAGGGTGTAGCGCACGACCTCGCGGACCATGTCCTCGGCGTTGAGGTCCCGGTTGCGGGCCCCCCGGCGTTCCGGGCGCACGACCTCGATGGTCTCGGGCACGATGACCAGTTCAATGGCGGGGGCGGCGGCGTAGGGGCCCTGGGGGTTCAGGGCGCGGTGGGCCACCGCCAGGGCCTCCTCCTCGCGGAGGGAGGGCGTCGTCGAGATGTTGATGTTGCGGTGGAGGGCGTCCGTGGGCGCCAGGAAGGTCCCCTCGGCGTCCTGGTGGGTGATGACGTCGCCGCCCCAGACCTTCACGCCGTCCACGCGCTGCTGGAAACGGGCGTGGACCTGGCCCAGCTCGTCGGCGGAGTGGCCCTTGAGGACGAAGTCGTGGCGGGCGTCCAGGCCGAGGGCGAGGCGCCGCTCCATGAGCCGGGCGTGCGCGCCGCCGGCGCGGGCGAGGGTCTCGGGGGACTGTGCCTGGGCCGCCAGGGCCACGGCCAGGGAGGTCAGGATGGACAGGGGGCGGATCTTCACGGATCCCTCCGTCGGGAAGGGCCCGCGCCGGCGGGGCCGGGCGGGGCGGGTGGGCGCTGAAAGAACGGGGAAGGCGATCCAGGCTCACACCCCGGCCCGTTAAGCGGTATGAAGACTCGTGAATTCTTGTTAAGCCGCCTGCTCCCCGACGGCCCCCACGGGAAAGGCCGCCTTCCGGCGGCCTTGCCAGGGTTCCGACGCGGGCGTCAGAAGGTCATCTTCAGGGTGTACGTGCCGGCGGAGCCGGTGGAGCCGGAATAGTAGACCACCTTGGCGTAGCGTGTGAAGGCCGAGGTGCCCGTGTTGGTGACGCTCACCGTGTCCACCGCGCCGGTGCCGTTCGTGCTGCTGCCGATCTGGGTGACGTTGCTGTTGTAGACATACAGGTCGTAGTCCGATCTGCCGTTCGGGGTCAGGGTCACCGTGAGGGTCTTGCCGGCGCCCAGGGAGCACTTGTACCAGTCCTGGTCGGTGCTGGAGGACATGGTGCCGTTCACCGTCGTGCCGGAGGTGGCGATGTTCTGGGCGGCGGTGCTGCTGTTGTTGGGTTCGACCTCGGCCACGGTGGTGCCCCCGCCGCCACCGCCGCCGCCCCACACGCTGCCGACGTTGATGGCGGCGTAGGCGTTCCACACGGCCTGCTCGGCCGTGCTGCCGGCCCCGTAGAGGTCCTTGGCGGCGCTGATGCAGGCGTTGCGGGCCGCGGCGTAGTTGGAGGAGGAGGTCAGGTACGTGGTGAGGGCGCGGTACCAGATGCGCACGGCCTTCTCGGGCCCGATGCCGCCGAATCCGGCCGGCGTGTAGGAGCTGTAGTAGCTGCTGGAGCTGGTGCTGCTGGCGCCCTGGCTCAGGAAGAAGAACATGCGGTTGTTCGGGCCCGAGCTGTAGTGCACGTCCTTGGAGCCGATGGAGGAGGACCAGGCGTCGGGGGAGGCGCCGTCCAGGCTCGGCTTGTACATGTAGCGCAGGGGCGTGGAGGAGAGCTGCTCGCCCACCTTCCAGCAGTTGTCGGTGTTCGCGACGGTGGCGGGGAAGGTGGATCCGCTGCGGGAATAGAGCTCGATCATGTTGCCGAGGATGTCGGAGTCGGACTCGTTCAGGCCGCCCGACTCGCCGCTGTAGGTCAGGTTCGCGCTGTTGGCGCAGACGCCGTGGCTCATCTCGTGGCCGGCCACGTCCAGGCAGGTCAGGGTGGTGAAGCTGCTGCCGTCGCCGTAGGTCATGCAGAAGCAGCTGTCGGACCAGAAGGCGTTGTCATAGCTGTTGGAGTAGTGGACCCGGTTGTAGGTGGCCTTGCCGGCGCCGTTGATGCCGTTCCGGCCGAAGACGTTCTTGAAGAAGTCGAAGGAGATCTGCGTCCCGTAGTGGGCGTCCACGGCGGCGGTCTGCCCGTTGGCGGCGGTGGTGGAGGAGCCCTCCACGTAGTTGGCCCCGTCGCCCCAGGTGTTGTCCGCGTCGGTGTAGAGCGTGCCGGTGCCCGACGAGGTCGCGTGGTTCAGGTTGTAGGTCTTGAAGGGCATGGAGCGCACGACGTCGCTCAGCTCCCAGCCCCCCGAGACGCTGTTCACCGACAGGCTGACGGTGCCGCTGTACTGGGACTTGCCGGTGCCGGTGGCCCCCGCGGTGTGGAGGTCGTTCCAGGACTTGAGGATGGCGCCGGTGTGGGCGTTGATCAGGTAGTCGCTGTGGCGGACGCCGTCCAGCTCGTTCTCCAGCTCCGCGTGCACATGGTAGGCGAGGGTGTAGCAGACCACCTGGCGCTGGAGGTCCTCGGCGTTGGGTTCGCCGTCCCCGTCCAGGGTGAGACGGCCGGGCCGGCGGACCGTGACGGTCTCCGGGAACACCACCAGCTCGGCGCTCGGGGGGATGGAGAACTCGCCCTTCGGGGCCATGTCGCCCTTCACCACCGCCAGGGCCTCCGAGGCGGAGAGGCTGGGGAGGGTGGCGATGTTGATGTTGGCCTTGAGGTCGGACGTCATGGGCAGCAGGTTCCCTTCCGCGTCCTGGTGCATGATGGCCTCGCCGCCCCAGACCTTCACGCCGTTGTAGTGCTGCTGGAAACGGGTGTGGGTCTGCCCCAGCTCGTCGCCGTCCACGCGGCGGAGCGCGAAGCTGTGCGCCTCGTCGAGGCCGAGCTCGGCGCGCTTGGCGCGAAGGCCGGCGGCCGCGCGGTCGGCGAGCTGGGCGCGGTCGGCGGCGACGGCCGAGCCGGCGGCGAGGAGGGAGGCGAGGAGGGTCAGGGAAAGGCGGCCCTTCATGGTTGCCATGGGCAACTCCTATGGAAGAGGGGTGGACGCCCTCCGGGCTGCGGCCGCCGACGATCCATCGACGACCGGCCCGATGGGGCTCGGGAGGGGTCTTCAGGGAGCCTGAAGCCAGGTTGTGGGAAGAGCGGGGAAGCTGGGCACCACTTATCCGAAGCCGCCGCGGCACGGAAAAGTTAAGCGTTGTTAATTTTCATGGAACCGCTTTCCAATTGCGGGAAGCCCCCCGCCGGCGCGGCTTCCCGCGTCGGGATTTTGGAAATTCCCGGCCCCGCGGCTCTGACGATTCGTCGGCGGAGCGGCCTAACGCCCCCGCCTGGAGCCCTTGCCTGGAGCCTTCCCGGCGCCCGCCCCGGACAGTCCAGCCCCTTCCCCCGCCTTCCGGCGCCCCGGCTTGAGTCCGATGCCGGGATCGATGACCTGGCGCACCTTCGCGGCCTCCGTCGGCGCCTCGTCGCCCTGCTGCTTCTTCTGCACCGCGAGCCGGATGGGCGTGCCCGTGAATCCGAAGGCCTCCCGCAGCCGGTTCTCCAGGTAGCGCATGTAGCTGAAGTGGAGGCCGCGGTCGGTGTTGGCCTTGATGACGAAGCTCGGGGGCCGCGTGCCCACCTGGGTCATGAAGTAGAGCTTGGGCCGCTTGCCTTCGAGCATGTGGGGCGACATGTCCGCCACCGCCTCCCGCAGGAAGGCGTTCAGCTTCCCCGTGGGGATGCGCCGCGCGTGAGCCTGGGCGACCTCCCGGATCAATCCGAAGAGCTTCTGGACCCGCTGGCCGGTAAGGGCGCTGATGAAGATCATCGGCGCGTGGTTGAGGAAGCCCAGGTCGTGGCGGATCTTCTCCTCGAAGGCCAGCACGGTGTAGGTGTCCTTGGGGACGAGGTCCCACTTGTTCACCACGAGGATGACGGCGGCCCCGGCTTCCTGGGCGTAGCCTGCCACCACGGCGTCCTGGTGGGTGACGCCCTCCACGGCGTCGATGAGCAGCAGGCTCACGTCGGCCCTGGCCATGGCCTGCTTGGCCTTGAGGATGGACAGGATCTCGGCGCCCTCGGTGGTCCTGCCCTTGCGCCGGATGCCGGCGGTGTCGATGAGCCGCCAGACCTGGCCCTCGGCGGTGAAGACCGTGTCCACCGCGTCCCGGGTGGTGCCGGCGACCTCGCTCACGAGGCTGCGCTCGTAGCCCAGCAGCTTGTTGGTGAGCGAACTCTTGCCCACGTTGGGCCGGCCGATGATGGCGAGGCGCAGCTCGTCCTCCAGGGCGTGCTGCTCGACATCGTCCGGATGGCGGTGGAAGGGCAGAAGCGCCCGGACCCGCGCCAGCAGCTCGGGCACCCCGGAACCGTGGGCGGCCGAGACCGCATGCACCTCCTCGATGCCCAGGCCGTAGAAGGCGCCGTCCGGCGCGCCGCCCTTCATGCCGTCGAGCTTGTTCACCGCGAGGAGGCACGGCTTCCCGAGCTTCCGCAGCCGCGCGGCGATCTCCTCGTCCCCGGTGGTGACGCCGCTGTGGCCGTCCACCATGAGCACCACCACGTGGGCGTCCTTCAGGGCCTGCTCCGCCATGCGGGTGATGCCGGAGGTGATGACGTCCTCGCCCTCGTAGTCCAGGCCGCCGGTGTCGACGAGCTCGAAGACTTCTTCCGCGGCGCCCTCCTCGTCGAGGCAGGTCACGCGCCCGTAGCTGCGGTCCCGGGTCATGCCGGGGAGGTCGTGGACCAGGGCCGCCCGGCTGCGGGTGAGCCGGTTGAACAGGGTGGACTTGCCCACGTTGGGGCGTCCGCAGAGGGCGACAAGGGGGAGCTTCATGCAGATCCAGTCTCGCAGATGGGTGGAGCGGAAAGGGCCGGAACTGCGACGGTTGGGGGCTGCTCCCCCTTGCCCCCTGCTTGAACCGGAGAGGCAGTCAGAAGCTCGAACCCGGTTTCGGCCGAAGGCCGAAACCCGCGGCCTGGCTGCGGGCGGGGATCCCGCTGCGCGGGACCGGCTTCGACGCTCCCGCGTCTCAGCCTTCCCCTACCCCCGCGCCAGGCCGATCGCGGCTTCTCGCCCCGTCAGCCCCAAACAAAAGCGCCCCTCGCGGGGCGCATTTGTTTTGGCGGGGCTGACGGGGCTCGAACCCGCGACCTTCGGCGTGACAGGCCGACACTCTAACCGACTGAGCTACAACCCCAAGTTTTCAGCACCGGGCCTCCTTGTCAGGGGAGGTGGTGGGCGATGACGGACTCGAACCGCCGACATGCTGCGTGTAAAGCAGCTGCTCTACCGACTGAGCTAATCGCCCGCCGTCGCCGAACCAAAATCCTCCCACGGGGCCCCGGGAGCGTCAATGCCAAAAGCTCCCGTTGAGGGGCCCCCGTCCGGCTGATAGAGTTTGAAGGTTTCTGCCCGCGAGGTGTGCCGGGCGGAAGCGAGTGTGGTTCTGTCTCGAACCCGGCTCTTCGGACCGGCGATCGCGGGGGTAACGTGGGACTGACAGGCTTGGTCATCGCTTCGGCTCTGGCTCCGGCCGAGAAGGGTCTTCTCGCCTCCCTGCCGGATCCGATGCGCCCGGACGTCGTGGCGCTGCCCTTCGTCATCGTCCTCATCATCGTCCTCTTCCTCTACCTCAAGGCCGTCTTCTTCAAGCCCCTCACCGCGCTGATGGACCAGCGGGAGACGGACATGAACGCCGGCAGCGACACCAAGGCCGCCGCGGCCGCCGCGGTGGAGGCGCGGCAGGGGGAGTACAACGCCCGCCTGAAGGACCTCCGCGCCCAGGCCTTCGCCCGGAAGAAGGCCCTGGCCGACGCCGCCGCCAAGGAGCGCGCGGCCCTCCTGGAGGAGGCCCGCACCAAGGCTTCCGGCCACCGGGAGCTGGCCCTCGAATCCCTCCGGACCCAGCAGGCCAAGGCCAAGGCCGACCTCACCGCCCAGGTGGACGCCCTGGCGGACTCCATGGTCCAGCACCTCCTGAAGCAGGCCTGAGATGAAGCCCATGCGCATCCTCCCCGCCCTCGCCCTCGGCGCCGCCCTCAGCGCCCTGCCGGTCGCGGCCCGCCAGGCCCACGCTCCGGCCCCGGGCGAGGCCCATGCAACCCAGGAAGCCCACGCCACCCAGAAGGCCGAGGGTCATGAGGCCCCCAAGACCGAGGGGCATGATGCCCAGCAGCCCGAAGGCCATGCCGCCCCGGCCGCCGGAGGACACCAAGCCCCAGGCCATGAGGTCGCCGGCCACGAGGGCGGCGAGCACGGCGGCGCCCACCACGGACCCGCCATCAAGCTCTTCGGCCACGAGCTCAGCGCCGGCCAGCAGGCGGGCATCAAGCTCTTCAATTTCGCCCTCTTCGCCCTGGGCCTCTTCTTCGCCCTGAAGGGCGTCCTGTCCGCCGCCTTCAAGGCCCGCGCCCAGGAGATCGAGGAGCGGCTGGCCCAGGCCGAGAAGGACAAGGCCGAGGGCGAGGCCCAGATGCGCGCCCTGGAGGCCCGCATGGCCGGCCTCCAGGCCGAGCTGGACGGCATCCTCGCCAAGGCCGAGGCCGACGCCGACGCCGAGAAGGCCCGGATCCTCGAGGCCGCCCGCGCGGAGGCCGCCGCCATCCTGGCCCAGGCCCAGGCCGACATCGCCGCCCACCAGCGCACCGCCGAGGCCGAGCTCCGGGCCCTGGTGGCCCAGCTCGCCGTGGAGGGCGCGGAGAAGCGCCTCCAGGCCCAGCTCCAGGGCGCCGCCGCCGCGTCCGCCATCGACCGCGCCATCCAGCAGGTGGGCGCGTCCTCCGGAGGCCTCCAGTGAGCAACCGCCTCGCCGCCCGCCGCTACGCCAAGGCCCTCGTCGAGATCGGCGAGGCCCAGGGCAACCTGATGCTCCTCCAGCACGAGCTGGGCGAGGTCACCGCCCTCGTGAAGCAGAGCCCGGACCTGGGCCGCCTCGTCATGAGCCCCCTCGTGGTGCCCCGGCGCAAGGCCGTGGTCATCGAGATGGTGCTGCGCCAGGCCGGCGTGAGCGTCACCCTCTGCAACTTCTTCAAGGTCGTCGCGGAGAACGCCCGGCTGAACCTGATCCACGAGATCGAGGCCGCCTTCCGCGAGCTGGTGGACCAGCGGGCCGGCGTGGTGGAGGCCAGGGTCGCCTCCGCCCAGCCCCTCAGCGAGGCCCAGGCCAAGGCCCTCCAGGCCGCCCTCTCCCAGCGCACCGGCAAGTCCATCCGCCTTGTCGCCACCCAGGACCCCGCCCTGCTCGGCGGCGTGAAGGTCCAGGTGGGCTCCACCGTCTTCGACGCCTCCCTCCAGGGCCGCCTGCGGCTCCTGAAGCAGCAGCTCCTCACCGCCTAGACCCGCTTCGACCCTTCCATCCAGATTCCGGAGGACACCATGGACATCCGCGCGGAAGAGATCTCCCGCATCATCCGCAGCCAGATCGAGGGCTTCGACGCCCAGGTGGACGTGGCCGAGGTCGGCACGGTCATCAGCGTCGGCGACGGCATCGCCCGCGCCCACGGCCTCGAGAAGGTGATGGCGGGCGAGCTCCTCGAGCTGCCCCAGGGCGTGATGGGCCTCGCCTTCAACCTGGAGGAGGACAATGTCGGCATCATCATCCTCGGCAACTCCGACCTCATCAGGGAAGGCGACACCGTCAAGCGCACCGGCAAGATCATGTCCGTGCCCGTGGGCCCCGCCTTCGTCGGCCGCGTGGTGAACGCCCTGGGCGAGCCCATCGACGGCAAGGGCCCCATCCAGCACGCCGCCCTCAACCCCATCGAGCGCATCGCCCCGGGCATCGTGGACCGCAAGAGCGTGCACGAGCCCATGCAGACGGGCCTCAAGGCCATCGACTCGCTGATCCCCATCGGCCGCGGCCAGCGCGAGCTGATCATCGGCGACCGCCAGACCGGCAAGACCGCCGTCGCGGTGGACACCATCATCAACCAGCGCGAGACGGGCGTGATCTGCATCTACGTCGCCATCGGCCAGAAGCGCTCGACCGTGGCCCAGGTGGTGAAGACGCTGGAAGAGTACGACGCCATGAAGCACACCATCGTCGTGAGCGCGACGGCCTCCGACCCCGCCCCGATGCTCTTCCTCGCCCCCATGACCGGCGCCGCCATGGGCGAGTACTTCATGTGGCACGGCAAGGACGGCCAGCCCGCGGGCAAGGACAACCCCGGCGGCCACGTCCTCTGCATCTACGACGACCTCTCCAAGCAGGCCGCCGCCTACCGCGAGATCTCCCTCCTGGTGCGCCGCCCGCCCGGCCGCGAAGCCTACCCCGGCGACGTGTTCTACCTCCACAGCCGCCTCCTGGAGCGCGCCTGCAAGCTCAGCGACGAGCGCGGCGCCGGGTCCCTGACCGCCCTGCCGGTGATCGAGACCCAGGCCGGCGACGTCTCCGCCTACATCCCGACGAACGTCATCTCCATCACCGACGGCCAGATCTTCCTGGAGACCGACCTCTTCAACGCCGGCGTCCGCCCGGCGGTGAACGTGGGCATCTCCGTGAGCCGCGTGGGCGGCAGCGCCCAGATCAAGGCCATGAAGTCCGTGGCCGGCACCATCAAGCTCGACCTCGCCCAGTACCGCGAGCTGGCGGCCTTCGCGCAGTTCGGCTCCGACCTCGACAAGGCGACGCTGGCCCAGCTCAACCGCGGCGCCCGCCTCGTGGAGATCCTCAAGCAGGGCCAGTATCAGCCGATGCCGGTGGAGAAGCAGGTGGCGTCGATCTGGATGGCCACCAACGGCTACGTGGACGACGTCCCCACCGCCCAGGTCCGCCGCTTCGAGAAGGAGTTCCTGGACTACCTGGACATCAACGCCCCTGAGATCCTCCGCGGGATGAAGGAGACCAAGACCCTCGGCGACGACGCCAAGGCGGCCCTCAAGACGCAGGTCGCAGCCTTCAAGGAAGGCTTCATGGCCTCCCTGAACGCCCCGGCCGGAGCCTAGTCCCATGGCCGGCCTCCAGGACATCCGGCGGCGCATCCGCTCGGTCAAGAACACCCAGCAGGTCACCAAGGCCATGAAGATGATTTCCGCGGTGAAGCTGCGGAAGTCGCAGGAGCGCCTCGTGTCCCTGCGCCCCTACGCGGGCAAGATGCGCGAGGTCGCCAAGAGCGTCGTCGGTCGCATCAAGGGCCAGCTCGCCATCGAGCCCACCGAGCTCGGACCCGAGGCCCAGCTCTTCCTCAACCCCCGCGAGGAGCGGCGCATCCGCGTCGTGCTCGTGGCCTCGGACAAGGGTCTCTGCGGCGGCTTCAACGCCAACGCCCTCAAGACCGCCGCGGCCTTCCTGGCGGACTACGGCAAGGCCGACGTGGTGCTCGACGTGGTCGGCAAGCGGGCCGCGGACTGGGCACGCAAGAAGGGCTATGCCACCCATCGGGAATACCTGGCGGTGCCCCTCACGGGCCTGGACCGCGTGAGCCGCGAGATCTCCGACGACGCGGCGAAGCAGTACCAGGAGGGCGGGATCGACGCCCTCTACGTGGTCTACAACGAGTTCCACTCCGCCGTGAGCCAGGAGCCGCTGGTGGTGAAGGTCTTCCCCATGGCCCTGGACGCCGCCGAGCTGGACCCCAAGTCGGGCACCGCGCACTTGCTGGAGCCGGATCCGAACACCACCCTGGAGGCCCTGCTGCCCCGCTTCGTGGAGACCGAGATCCTGCGCGCCCTGCTGGAGTCCTCCGCCTCCGAGCACGGGGCCCGCATGGCGGCCATGGACAAGGCCAGCAACAACGCCGGCGAGATGATCGCCAAGCTCACGCTGACCATGAACAAGATCCGCCAGGCCTCGATCACCAACCAGATCATCGAGATCGTGTCCGGGGCGAACGCCTGATCCGCCCGCCCTTCCGCGTCCAGCCCCTCCCACCTTCCGCCACACCATTCGCACCGAGGTTTCCATGACCACCACGAACACCGGCCGCGTGATCGCCATCGTCGGTCCCGCCGTGGACGTCGAGTTCGACGCCCACCTGCCCGAGATCATGAACGCCCTGCTCACCGACATCACCGATCCGGTCAGCAAGCAGACCTCGACGGTGACGCTGGAGGTGCAGCAGCACCTGGGCGAGAACCGCGTCCGCTGCGTGGCCATGCAGCCCACCGAGGGCATGATCCGCGGCCAGGTGGTGCGCGACTCCGGCGCGCCCATCAACGTGCCCGTGGGCCCCGAGACCCTGGGCCGCATCCTGAACGTGGTGGGCGACCCCGTGGACGAGCGCGGCCCCGTGGGGCACAAGCGGACCCTGCCCATCCACCGCGAGGCCCCCAAGTACGAGGACCTGAACACGGCCTCCGAGATGTTCGAGACCGGCATCAAGGTCATCGACCTGCTCGAGCCCTACGCCAAGGGCGGCAAGACCGGCCTCTTCGGCGGCGCGGGCGTGGGCAAGACCGTGCTGATCATGGAGCTCATCAACAACATCGCCAAGGGCCACGGCGGATACTCCGTGTTCGCCGGTGTCGGCGAGCGCACCCGCGAGGGCAACGACCTCTGGCACGAGATGATGGACAGCGGCGTCATCGACAAGGAGGACCTGTCCAAGTCCAAGGTGGCCCTGATCTACGGCCAGATGACCGAGCCGCCCGGCGCCCGCGCCCGCGTGGCCCTGACCGGCCTCACCGTCGCGGAGTATTTCCGGGACGTGGAGGGCAAGGACGTGCTGCTCTTCATCGACAACATCTTCCGCTTCACCCAGGCCGGCGCCGAGGTGTCCGCGCTGCTGGGCCGCATGCCCTCCGCCGTGGGCTACCAGCCCACGCTCGCCACCGAGATGGGCGGCCTGCAGGAGCGCATCACGTCCACCAAGAAGGGCTCCATCACCTCCGTGCAGGCCGTCTACGTGCCCGCCGACGACTACACGGACCCTGCGCCCGCCACCACCTTCGCCCACCTGGACGCCACCACGAACCTGTCCCGCGAGATCGCGGCGCTGGGCATCTACCCGGCGGTGGACCCCCTCGCGTCCACGTCCCGCCTGCTGGACCCCCGCATCCTCGGCGAGCAGCACTACAACACCGCCATGCGCGTGAAGTCCATCCTCCAGAAGTACAAGGAGCTGCAGGACATCATCGCCATCCTCGGCATGGACGAGCTCTCGGACGACGACAAGCTCACCGTGGCCCGCGCGCGCAAGATCCAGCGTTTCCTCTCCCAGCCCTTCTTCGTGGCCGAGCAGTTCACGGGCATGCAGGGCAAGTACGTGAAGCTCGAGGACTCCATCAAGGGCTTCTCGGAGATCTGCGAGGGCAAGTGGGACCACCTGCCCGAGCAGGCCTTCTACCTCGTCGGCACCATCGAAGAGGCCGTGGAGAAGGCGGAAAAGATGGCGGCCTCGGTCTAGGGAACAACGCGGCAGCCCACCAGGACCGTCCATGCAGAACAACGCCGAACACAATCAGGTCTCGCGCATCCGCGAAGCGGATGCCGAGAAGATGGCCGCGACGGCCTGAGGAATCCTCCATGTCCTCCGAACCCATCCACCTCGAAGTGGTCACGCCCCAGCGGCGCGTGTTCTCCGCCTTCGTCTCCGAGGTCTCATTCCCCTCGGAGCACCGGGGCTACTACGGCATCCTGCCCGGCCACACCTCGGTGATGACGCCCCTGGGCAACGGCCTGATCTTTTACACGCAGGAGGGCCAGAAGCACTGGCTCACGGTCTTCGGCGGCTTCGCCGAGGTCGGACCCGACCACGTGACCATCCTGGCCCGGGAGTCCGAGACCGTGGACATGATCGACCTGAGCCAGGCCGAGGCGGACCGCCAGCATGCCCTCAAGCTGCTCAAGGAGGCCCAGACCGAGCACGACCTCGCCGAGGCCCAGGCCGCCCTCGACGTCAGCCTCGTCAGGATCCAGGCCGCAGGCCATCCCGGCGGCCACGGGTACTGATCCCGGGGCCGCCGGATGCGGGGGGCCGGCCCGTCCGGCCCCCTTCCATTTCCGGTTGTCCCCCACGACGGCCGCGGCGCATCATGGGCTCCCATGACCGACCAGCCCCTCCTCGATCCCGGCCCACTCCGCAGCCTCGCCGCCTTCGGCCCAGGGATCCCCCTGGAGATGATCGGACTCTTCGAGGAGGAGATGCCCGCCCGCCTCGCGGGCCTGGAGATGGCCCTGGCCTCCGGGGACCTGGAGGCGGCCCGCATCCACGCCCACAGCGCGAAGGGTGGCGGTGGCAACCTGGGGCTCAAGCGGTTCGCCGAGGTGGCCGGGGCGGCGGAGCGCGCCGCCCGAGACGGGGAGGTGGTCGCCGTGTCCGCCCACGCCGTCGAGCTGAAGGCCCTGTATTCCCCTTCCTTGCAGGCGCTCAAGGAGGCGTTCCCCGGCGAGGAACCGCCTGAACCCTAGAACTCCAGGACCGCGTTCTGTTCGAGGAGCCTGATGCGCTTGTCGGGGATGGCCTTGAGCTGGGGCAGCATCACCGGCTTGTCGCCGGGGGTCAGGTGGTAGATGCCCACGGGGACGTTGGCGTGCAGCTTCTTCAGCTCCTCGCCGAGCTTCCGGGGCGTGAGGTGCTTGCTGGCCTCGGCGAGCCAGGCCTGCTCGTTGGGGAAGCTGGCCTCGGTGATGAAGTACTTGAGGTGCTTCGTGGCGTTGGCCACCTCGTAGATGCGGTCGGTCTCCGCGGTGTCGGAGGTGAAGACGAAGGCGCTCTTCCCGTCGTCCACCTTGTAGCCCACGCAGGGGACCAGGTGGTTGACCCGCACCGGCGTGATGGCCAGGCCCTCCACCTCGTAGACCTTCTCCGGCTCGATCTCCGTGTAGCGGATGATGGGCTTGTCGGGGCTGGGGATGACGCTGAAGTCGGGCCACAGTTCGTCGTTGAAGAGATGGCGGCGCAGCACGTCCAGGGTTTCCGGCAGGGCGTGGATCTCCACCGGGTCCTCGATGTGGCCGAAGAGGTTCTTGGTGAAGAAGGGCAGCGTGCAGATGTGGTCCAGGTGCGAGTGGCTGATGAAGATGTGCCGGATGCGGACCTGTTCGGCCACCGTCAGCGCCTGGGTGATGGAGCCCGCGTCGATGGCCACGGTGCCGTTGACGAGCAGGCCGGTCAGGCGCTCGCCGTCGGCCTCGCCGCCGGAACAACCCATGATGCGGAGCTGCATGCTTCCCCTGGAATCCCGGAATGATAGCGGCAGTCCAGGCCTGGAAGAAGGGTGCTGGGCCCCGGACCGGATGGGAAAATGCCCGGTTCCCTTCGCGGGGCCTCAGAAGCGCAGCCCGACGTAGAGCGCGGCCTGGGCCTTCGGCGCCAGGGCCTCCCGAAGGTCCCCGCCGGAAAGCAGGTTCGAGTCCTGCTTGCGCAGGGGCGCCGAGAACTCCACGCGAACGATGGGCGAGAGGACCGGCACCGGCAGGCTGAAGCCCAGGCCCACGCGGGCCCAGGGCCGGTCGAGGGTGGAGGTGCCGTTGCCCGAGGGCAGGCCGCGCCAGGCCAGACGTTCGTGGCGCATCTCGAGCCCGGCGTGGACGCTCACGAGGAACTTCCAGTCCACCTGGGCCCCGAGGGCGGCGTAGGAGACGCCCATGCGTCCGCGCTGGGACGTCCCGGCGGGGCTCCTGAGCACGAGGTCCGCCTCGGTGTCGGGACGGTAGGAGGCGGTGATGCCGAGTTCGGCCACCTTCAGGTTCACCAGCGTGTAGGCGCCGCGGACCCCGAAACCCGAGGGGCTCACCGCGTCGTAGCGGGTGCCCGCCGCGTCCACCTTGGACGAGCCCTGGAGCTTGTCGGCGAAGACGCCCACCTCCCCGGCGGCGGCGGGCAGGGCGGCGAGGCAGGCGGCGAAGGCGAGGGCGGCAGGACGCATGGGTCTCCCAAGGATCTCAGGCCATGATTCCAAGGCCGGCTGGACGGGGTCAATTGATACGCTGCTCCCATGGCCCGCGCCGCGCTGCGATTCCTCCTCCTGGACGGCTTCGACCCCGACACCGGGGAGCTGGCCTTGCGCGTGGCCTACAGCGCCTCCGAGCCCGTGGGGCCGGCCCTGCTCCGGCTCAAGCTGCACCTGGGCCGGACCGGGGACGCCCTGGCCCCCCTCAAGAAGGAGCTGCAGAACCACGTCCAGATGCCGCTGCCTCCCCTCTGGGACCGGGGCCTGAAGGTGGTCATCCGGGCGGTGGAGGACGAGCTGGCCACGCCCGAGGGGCGCCAACCCGCCCGCTACACCTGGGTCCAGACCCAGGTCCTCCATCCCGCCGACGAGCGGCGCTGCACCCTCAACCATCCCGTGGCGCGGCAGGTGGACATCCTGATGGACTGGGCCCAGCGGCTGGAGCAGGAGGGGGAGCCCCGGCGGGCCCTCGAGTTCCTCGAGCGCCTCCTGCTGCTGAGCCCGAGGCACGCCGGGTCGCTGGCGCGGCTGACCCGCCTGCTGAGGGACCAGGGGATGGTGGCCGAAGCCCTCGAGACCGGCACCCGCTGGGCGCGGGAGGAGCCGCGGAACGTGGAGGCCCACCTGCGGAGGGGCGAGGCCCTGGTGTACCTCGAACGTCCGCGGGAGGCCCTGGAGGCCTTCAAGGCGGCCCTGGCCCTCGACCCGCTCCAGGTCCAGGCCCACCTGGGCGCGGGCCAGGCGGTGAGCCTGCTCGGCGGCGACCCCTTTCCGCACCTGGACGCGGCGCAGGAGCTGGACGCGGCCTTCACGCGGGCGGTGCTGAAGGAGACTTTCGACTACCGCCTCGTCTCCGAGGGGGAGGCCGGCCGCACCTGCTCGTTCGCCGAGCTGCCCGGCCTCCTCGGCGTCAGCGGCGCCGAGGTCCGGGTCTTCATCGAGCAGGACGGCCTGCCCGCGACCCCGCAAGGGGACGTGCGCGAGGGGGAGCTGGCCCGCTGGGTCGCCATCCAGAACCGCTACATGCTGCAGCGGTCCGCCCTGCACTGGACGGCGCCGACGCCGCGCAGGATCCCCGAACTGGGCTGACCCGGCCTCAGCCGATGGGCACCAGGTGGATGGCCGTGGCCTTGATGGACGCCGCCAGGCGGCCGCCGGGGGCGAGGCCCAAGTCCTCGCAGGCCCACGCCGTGGCGGTGGCCTCGAGGGGAAATCCGCAGTCGAGGGAGACGCGGGCCAGGGCCCCCTGGGGCTCCACCGCCACCACCCGCGCGGGGAGCCGGTTGCGGGCGCTCCGCGGGGCTCCGGCTTCGGCCTCGAGCCCGACGCCCTCCCCGCGGATGCAGGCGTAGGCCCAGGCGCCCAGGCCGCCGGGGTCCGGGGCCCAGAGTTCCGAGCGACCCGCCTGCACTTTCACGAGGCCGTGCTCCCGGCCCAGCACCCGCACTTTCACCACGTTCTCCACCCCCAGGAGCGCCGCGAGGGCCGGATCCGCCGGGCGCGCGAAGACCTCCGCCGGGGAGCCCGCCTGCCGGATGCGGCCGTCCTGCAGGAGCAGGAGCCGGTCCCCGAGGGCGAGGGCTTCGCTGCGGTTGTGGGTCACGAGCAGCGCGGGGATCCGGGACTCCCTGAGCCAGGCGGCGAGGTCCCGGCGCAGGGCCTCCCGGGTGGGCCGGTCCAGGGCCGAGAGCGGCTCGTCCAGGAGCAGCAGCCGCGGACGCTGGAGGAGGACCCGGCCCAGGGCCACCCGCTGCTGTTGCCCGCCCGAGAGCTGGCCGGGCCGCCGCCCGCCCAGCCCCGCGAGCCCCAGGCGCTCCAGGGCCTCCCCCACCGCGCGGCGGCGGGCGGGCTCCGGCTCCCGGAGGCCATAGGCGAGGTTGCCCTCCACCGTGAGATGGGGAAAGAGGGCGTAGTCCTGGAAGAGGAGGCCGACCCGGCGCTTCCAGGGCGGGATCTCGAGGCCCGCGGCCGTGTCCAGCCACACCTCGTCCCCGAAGGCGATGCGGCCCCGGCGCGGGCGCTCGAGACCCGCCAGCACCCGCAGCACCGTGGTCTTGCCCGAGCCCGAGGGCCCGAACAGCACCGTCGTGGCGGGCGGGTCCAGGGGCAGGTCCAGGTCAGCCTCGATGGCCGGGCCCTCTCCGTAGCAGTGCTCGAAGACCGCGGTCAGGCGAAGGTCCACGGGCCTCCCTTCCGCCGGCGCAGGGCATAGGTCAGGAGCAGGGACATGAAGGAGAAGCCCAGCAGCAGCAGGGCCGTGCGCCCCGCGGCGTCGTATTCGAGCGCCTGCACGTGGTCGTAGATGGCGATGGAGACGGTGCGCGTGGCGCCGGGGATGTTGCCGCCCACCATCAGCACCACGCCGAACTCCCCCACCGTGTGGGCGAAGCTGAGCACCAGGCCGGTGAGCACACTGGGCCAGGCCAGGGGCAGGACGACGCGGAGGAAGGTCGACAGCCTCCCCGAGCCCAGGACGGCCGAGGCCTCCCGCAGGCGCGGAGGCACCGCCGCGAAGCCCGCGGCGAAGGGCTGCACGGCGAAGGGGAGGCTGTAGAGCACCGAGGCCAGCAGCAGTCCAGGGAACGTGAACGCGAGGCGCAGGCCGAAGGAGGCGTCCAGCCAGTGGCCCAGGGGGCTGCGCGGCCCCAGGGCCAGGAGCACGTAGAAGCCCAGCACCGTGGGCGGCAGCAGGAGGGGCAGGGCCACCACCGCCTCGACGAGGGGCCGGCCCCGCCAGGAGGTGAAGGCCAGCCAGTAGGCCAGGGGCAGGCCCAGGAGCAGCAGGAGAAGGGTGGTGAGGCCGGCCAGCCGGAGGCTCAGGAAGATGGCCTGCCAGTCCACCTCACTTCCCGCCGGGGGCCGTGAAGCCGTGTTTCCGGAGGAGGGCCTGCCCCTCGGGTCCGAGCAGGAAGGCGCGGAAGGCCAGGGCGGCCTCGCGGTCCCGGGCCCAGGCCAGCACCACGCCGCCCTGTTCGAGCGGCGGATGCAGGCCCGCCGGGACCTCGGAGAAGCGGCCCTGGCCCTTCATGGCTCCCGACGAGGCGAGGGAGAGGGAGAGCAGGCCCAGGTCCGCGTTGCCGGTTTGCACGAACTGGGCCGCCTGGGCGATGTTCTCCCCGAGGACGAGGCGCTCGCGCACCGCGTCCAGCAGCCCCGCGCCGCGCAGGGCCGCCTCCGCCGCCCGTCCGTAGGGCGCCAGCCTGGGGTTGGCGATGGCCACCCGCCGGGCCGCGGGATGCTGCACGGCCCGGATGCCCAGCTGCTCCACAGGGATCGGCGAGGCCTCCGGCACCCAGACGACCAGGTGGCCCACCGCGTAGGTGAAGAGGCTCCCCTTCAGGCCCAGCCCCTGCTCCACCAGCTGCTCGGGATAGCCCCGGTCCGCCGAGAGGAAGAGGTCGAAGGGGGCCTTCTGGGAGAGCTGGTGGAAGAGGTTGCCCGAAGACCCGAAGGTGAGCGTGCAGGTCGCGCCCGGATGGGCCCTCTCGAAGGCCTGTTTCGCCTCCTCCAGGACCCACTTCAGGTCCGAGGCCGCGGCGATGCGGACCTGGAGTGGCGGGAGCGCGGCCGGGCCGGGCCGCTGGGACCCGCCAGCAAGGAGCAGGAGGGCGCCCAGGCGGACGAAGAGACGGAGCATCCTCCATTGTTGCGGAGGAAGGGCCGGTCGCCGCCAGCAAACTCGAGGCCCCCTCCCTACCCGCAGCAGGGTCCCCGGTCCCGCGCTCCCAGGGGGAGGTTCGCATCCCGTCTGTGATTCCGGGAACGATCCCCCTGGCCCTCCAGCCCGGGATCATGCATCATGGTCCCCGCGTTCCAACTCCAAGAAATTATCGACCCCAAAGGTCGCTTCTTCCACCTTTCCCCAAGGAGCCGGCGATGCCATCCCCCACCCCCATCCCTCGCGACGGGCGCAAGTCCATGGCCCTGCTCGGTTCAGCCCTCCTGGCGCTCGCCCTCGCGTGCGGCGGCGGCGGGGGAGGCGGCGGCGGCAGCACCCCGCCGCCGGCCCAGCCCTACGCCGAACTGCTCTTCGTGGCGGACGCCACCAGCGTCCGCACGGTGAACGCCACGGGCACCACCCGCACCGAGCTCGCCACCACCGCCCTGCCGGGCATCCCCGGCACCTACGCGCGCTCGGGCAGCCTGGTCACCGTCACCATGAAGAACCACCAGATCCGGAACGGGCTCTGGATGGACCTCGTCTTCAACGCGGGCACCGGGGGCACCGCCACCAGCGGGAAGTACCGGGTCACCGTGGTGGACAACGACACCTTCACCCTGACCGACAGCGCCAGCGGCACCATCACCGGCGGGACCATGTTCCGCAAGCCGGGGTTCACCTTCGCCGGGACCTATTCCCAGGCGGGAACCACGGTGACGGTGACCGTCCCCAACCACGGCCTCGCGGTCAACGACCAGGTGGACCTGGCCTTCAGCAGCGGGACCGCCACCAACACTGCCCAGAAGATCACCGCCGTCACGAACGACACCTTCACGTTCACGCACCCGACTGCTGCCACCACCAGCGGGAACGTGAGCGCCAGCTTCGGGACGAACTACAGCATCTTCGACGTGGCGATGCACCCCAGCGGGAAGTGGCTCTACGTCGCATCCTTCTACGACTGCGGCTGGGGCACTCCCTACTGCTGGGGCGGGGACGTCATCCACCGCTTCGCCATCAACTGGACCACCGGGGCCCTGACCCACGAGGCCTCCATCCACGCCCCCGCCAACGACAAGTACGACGCGCCCGTCGCCCTCGCCTTCTCGCCGGACGGCACCCGGATGTTCAACCAGGACGACAACTGGGACGGCCTGAGGATGTGGAGCGTGGACACGGCCACCGGCGCCCTCACCTACGTGGCCCAGAGCCAGGAGAACGTGTCCGGCGCCCACGGCGTGGCGGTCTCCGCCAACGGCAGCCGCGTGTACCACGGGAACAGCGTCTACACGCCCACCGCCACGACCTTCCTGCGCACCACCGCGGGCAATACCTACGACAACTCCCACGTCATCATCGGCAACAACCTCTTTGGCGTGGGCGTGGATTCCGACTGGTCCCTCCGCGTCTACTCCCTCGCGAACCCCGACGCGCCGGCCCTCACCACCTCGGCCTCCACCAAGCTGACGAACCAGGCGCGGTCCATCGCCCTCAACAGCACCGGCAGCCGGGTCGTCGCCAGCGGCTGGGGCGGCCTGAAGTCGTGGTCCTTCGACGGCGCGACCTTCACGGCGGTGGCCGGCGCCGGCGGCGAGCTGCGGGATGGCGGCAGCCCCTGGCCCACCGGCGGGATCCGGCGGATGTACCGGACGGTGAGCATGAACAGCGCCGCGAACCTGCTGGCCTCGGCCTACTTCACCAACTACCCGAGCGCGCCCAGCGGCGCCTACAAGAGCGGCGCGCCTTCCGGCTACATCCTGGCGAGCCTGGCCACGGACGGGACCCTCGCCCTCGTGTCTGACACCACCAACCTGACCTACGCCCGGGTGGCCCGCTTCTGCAAGAAGCCTTGAATCCGCAGGGAACCCCCGCGGGCGGAGCGGCCGAATCGTTCCGCCCGCGGTCCGTTCCGGAGCCCGCCTGACCCTGGTCCTCAGGCCGGTCCTGCTTCCCCAGGCGCCCCGCGACCCTTCAGCAGCCGCGGCGCCAGCACCAGCGCCGCGCCCAGCAGGCCCAGCGCCAGGAAGAGGGTCAGGGGCCGGCCCTTCGCGAAGTCCTCCACCAACAGCTTCAGACCGGCGAGGCCGAGCACCGGGTAGACCAGCCAGGCCGCCTCCGAGGCCGGGGCGACGCGGCCCAGGCCGGCCAGCAGGACCGCCGCCACCGCCAGCACGGCGGTGCGCGTGACCGCCATGGCCGCGGGTTCCGGCGGATCGCCCGCCACCGCGCGGGTGAGGAGGGCCATGGCGAGGGCGCTGCCGCCGAGCAGGAAGAGGGCCGCGAGGAGGAAGGAGGGCAGCCGCCGCGCCCATCCTGCGCCTTCCGAGCCGCGTCCCCACACCGCCGCCGCATGGGCGGAGCCCAGGGCGGCGAGCACCGCGAAGGCCGCGCCGCCGAAGGGCTCCGCGGGAACCTGGGCGGGCCGCAGGAAGACCTCGAGGCTCCGCCCCACCAGGCCGGAAGCCAGGGCGGCCACGGCGAGGGCGGCCGTGCCGTGGGCCAGCAGCACGTCCCGCCCGAAGCGGCGCGCCAGCCCCACGCTGAAGAGGCCGAGGAGCGTCAGCCCGAAGATCCGGACCGAGCCGGAAAGGGCGATCAGGCAGCTCGCGACCACGAAGGCGAGGGCGATGGTGGAGAAGAAGGCGAAGTTTCCGCCGGTGTCCCGCTGTTGTTCCACGAAGTCGAAGGCCAGGGCATAGCAGGCGGCGCCGGCGAGGAAGGCCAGCACGCCGAGCCATACGGCCCCGCCACCGCCGGCCTGGGCCGCGCGGACCGCGCCGCCGAAGCCGACCAGCAGGACCACGCCGGCCTGGACGACCTCGAAGGGGTTCACGGCCCGGTGCCGCTGGAGGATCCGGACCGCCAGGCTGCCGAGATAGACCGCCACCAGACCGAGGCCGAGGGCGACCGCCCGGCCGGGGACGAGGTGCCGGTAGGCCTCCGGCGGCCCCCCGGACCAGGCCACCAGGGATGTGAGGGCGAAGACCGCCAGGTCCGCCACGAGGGCGACCGGCCACCGGATGCCATGCCAGCGCCGGCCATAGGTGAGCCACAGGGAGCCGGCCGCGAGGGCCAGGAAGACGGACGTGAAGGCTTCCAGCGCCGCGGTGGCGAGCATGAGGACGAAGCCGGTGGCCAGCCCGGCGAGGAGGGAGGCCCAGAACAGCCCGTGCAGGTCCCTTCTCCAGCAGACCGCGGCGAAGAGGACCATCACAGCGAGCAGGGACGCGGCGGCCAGCCCCGGCGGCAGCACATGGAACTTCACCGTGGCCTCGAGCAGCAGCGGGAAGGCGATCAGGCCCGCCGTCACGGCGTAGAAGGAGGCCGCCATGCGGCGTCCGGCGCCCCCCGCGCGGTCCGCCTGCAGGGCCCAGAGGACGCTGTAGGCCAGACCCAACGCCACCCCCGCGGGCAGCGGAAGGCGGCCGGCGTCCGAGAGGGCCCGGATCAGGAAGGCCCCGGCCAGGATGAGGCAGGCGCGGCCCACGAGGCCCATGACCTCCATGGGGGACCCGGGGAGGAGCTGCACGTCGGCCTCGGGCTCCTCCTCCACGGGCCGGGCGCGACGGAGGGGCGCGCCTCCCTCCAGGGCGGCGAGGCGGGACTCCAGGCGTGCCACGGTCGATTCCAGGAGCGCGAGACGCTGCTCGGCGCTGGGCGTAGGTTCGGGGGTGGACGGCGACATGGGTTCGATCCAGGTTCGGGCCCATCCATTCCCGGGACGGAGGCCTCCCGGGGAAGGAGGAAATTCCGGTGGAGGACAGAAGGGTTGTCCAAGACTGGGGCGTCCGAGGGCATTCGACGCGCGGGTTGTGACGAAGGTCCGGCCGCTGGATCCGGGGCAAGGCCCCCGGCGCCCGAAGACGCCTGTCCCGTATAAAGTCTCCGGAAACCTAGCGGCCTGAGCGGCGCGGTCCCTTGCCCAGGAAGGCCTGCCGGGCGGCGGGATCGTCGATCTCGTCCCCGAGCAGGCGGTACAGCTCGGCCTCGTCCTGGGCCCGCGGCGCGGTGCGGCGCACCACCACCTTGGCCAGACCGCCCAGGTGCTTGGCGAGGTCGGCTTCGGCCCTGGCCAGGACCTCGGCGTCCAGGCCACGGACGGAGGGCCCTGCAGCGGAGAGACGGCCGGACGGACCGGAAGGGGGGCGGGACGGCGGCGCGGAGGGCCTGGAGGGAGGCCGCGAGGCGGGGCCGGACGCCACTTCGCCGGCGAAGGCCTTCATGAAGGCCGCGCGGGCCCCCGCGTCGGTGATCTCCACCGCGACGGCCTCCACCAGCTCAGCCGGGGAGGCGGCGCGCTTGAGGGCGGACTTCACCACCACGCCGGCGATAGGGCCGATGTGGACGGCCAGTCCCGAGGTGATCCGCTTCAGCGTGTCATCGTCCAGGGGCGCGGTGACGGGAGCCCCGGAGGCGGGCGCCTCCGGGAGGGCGGTGGGCACCACCCCGGCCAGGAAGGTGGCGACTTCCGAGGCTGGGTCGGGATCGATGGCCAGCAGGGCCTCCCGCAGGGCGGCGACGGACTGGGGCCGGTCCTCCTCCGCCGGCGCCAGGGCCCAGTCGATGGCCTTGAGCAGGCCCGCCCGATAGAGGGTCCGCTCCCCGAGGGTGAGGGCCGAGGGCAGCGCGTCCCTCCGGGCCCGGGCCGGCGCCTCCAAGGGGTGCGAGCCCGTGACCATCCAGTAGAGGACGCCGCCCAGGGCGTAGAGGTCGCTCCAGGGGCCCTGGTTCCCGTGGGCGTGGTACTGCTCCAGGGGCGCGTAGCCCGGCGAGACGATCACCGTGAGCTCGCTTTCCGCGCCGGCCACCCGCGCGGACCCGAAATCGAGGAGGACCGGGCTGCCGTCCTCGCGGATGAAGATGTTGTTGGGCTTGATGTCCCGGTGCAGGTAGCCCGCGGCGTGGATGACCTCCAGGCCGTCCAGCAGCGGGCCCAGGATGGCGAGCACGGTGGGCTCGGGCAGGGGCCGGCGCCGCTTGACCCAGTCCTGGAGGGTCTTCCCCTCCACGAACTCCATGACCATGTAGGCCGTGCCGTGGGCCTCGAAGAAGCGCATCACCCGCACGATGCTGGGATGCCGGAAGGAGGCCAGGGTCCGGGACTCGTCGAGGAAGCGGCGCAGCCCCCAGTCGAAGGTCTTGCGGGACTCCTCCGAACGCAGGTGGAGGGCCCGGTCCTCGCCGCGCACCGCCAGGTCGCCGGGCAGGTACTCCTTGATGGCCACGTTCAGGTTCAGGTTGGTGTCCACCGCCAGGTAGGTGACGCCGAAGCCGCCCACGCCGAGGGTCTGGACGATGCGGTACTCCTGGAGGGTGGCCCCCGCGGGCAGCGCGATCCCGGTATGGGCGGGCATGCGGATCCTTCCCTCAGCTCTCGTCGATCATGCGGATGGCCTTGTCGAGGCTGCGGTGCATGCGGTTGATGGCCTTGGACAGCAGGGTGATCTCGTCGCGGCCGTCCTCGGGGAGGTCCGGCAGGTCCATCTCGCCGGTGCTGATGCGGTCCGCCGCGTCGGACATCCGCGCGATGGGGCGGATCACCAGCCGGGAGAGCATCACGTTCAGGATCACGAAGAGCAGGGCGAAGACCCCGGCCAGGGAGGCCATGAAGGTCAGGAAGGCGCGGTCGGCGTTGCGCACCGGCAGGGCCATGGGCACGGAGACGATCTGCGCCCCCACCACCTCGTTGAGCTTCCAGCCGAACCCGTTCCCCGGACCGTAGAGCTTGACCATGGCCGCCGGCGCGGTCTCGGGGGTGGTGTGGCAGTTGAGGCAGGCGGCGTCCTTGATGCGGAAGGGGCGCGCGAGGTAGAGGCTGAGCCCCGTGGGCGTGGAACGCACGCCACTGAATTCATGGAGGTCCTCGTGGTTGCGGAACTCGTTCACCACGTCGGTCTCCCACTCCACGGCGCGGTTGCGGGGGTTGGTCGGGTTGAGCGCCGCCTCCTTGTAGGCGTAGTCCGGGTACTGCTTCTTCAGCAGGTTCATGATCTCCGTGGCGGAGAAGGCGGGCACCGATTCGGGGAGGAACTCGTCCTCGGCCTTGCGGAGGTTGGGCCGCACGTGGGCCACGGTGTAGGCCCGCATGGAGGCCGCGGCCTCCATCATCACGCCGGCCGTGCGCAGGACGTCCTCCCGGGCGTTGCGCTGCAGCAGGCCGTAGGAGATCCAGCCCGAGGCGGCGAGGCCCAGGACGAAGGCGAGCAGAAGGATCAAATTGAACTTGGCCCTCAAGCCCATGCGGGTCCTCCGGGAGAGGTGGGTCGTCGTGGCGAGGCGGGGCTTCCGCCCGGCATCCGGGATGGTTCCGCCCATGCTAAGGCCGAAGCGCCCGGATGGCATCCCGGGGATCCGAAATCGGGCCGCCGCGGACCGGACCGCTGACAAGCCAGGACGCGCCCGGGACAATGTCCCCATGCCCGAGGCCGCCCTGCTGACCACCGACCTGCCCTTCCCGGTCTTCCGCCGGGGCAAGGTGCGCGACGTGTACGACCTCGGCGACCGCCTGCTCATCGTCGCCACGGACCGCATCAGCGCCTTCGACTGCGTGATGCCCGAGGGCATCCCCGGCAAGGGCCGCATCCTCACCCAGGTGGCGAACTACTGGTTCCTGGCCACCGCCGACCTCGTGCCGAACCACCTCCGGGCCACGGACCCCGCGGAGTTCCCCGCGGACCTCGCCCCCTTCGCGGACTTGCTGCGGGGGCGGTCGGTGGTGGTGAAGAAGACCGACCCGGTGCCGGTGGAATGCGTGGTGCGGGGCTACCTCGCCGGCTCGGGCTGGAAGGAGTACCAGCAGTCCGGAACCGTCTGCGGGATTCCCCTGCCGCCAGGCCTGAAGCTCGCGGACCGACTGCCGACCCCGATCTTCACTCCCGCCACCAAGGCCGAATCCGGCCACGACGAGAACATCCCCTTCGAGCGCATGGCGGAACTCGTGGGCACCGACCTGGCCGCGCGGCTGCGGGGGCTCAGCCTCGCCCTCTACGCCCGCGGCTCCGAGCTGGCCGCCCAGCGAGGCATCCTCCTCGCGGACACCAAGTTCGAGTTCGGCCTCGATCCCTCCGGCCACGTGGTGCTCATCGACG
Source organism: Holophagaceae bacterium (assembly GCA_039812765.1). GTDB lineage: Bacteria > Acidobacteriota > Holophagae > Holophagales > Holophagaceae > JADJVL01. The sequence continues at coordinate 16,799 of JBDIBF010000020.1, read as the reverse complement.
AGGCCCTCACGCCGGACTCCTCGCGCTACTGGCTCGCCGACGCCTGGAAGCCCGGCGCCAACCCGCCCAGCCTGGACAAGCAGTTCCTGCGGGACTACCTGGAGGGCCTGCCGGACTGGGACAAGCAGCCCCCGGCGCCCCACCTGCCCGCAGCCGTGATCGAGGGCGTCCGGACCCGCTACCTGGATCTGGCCTCCCGCTTCGGCGTCAACGCCTAGGGGGCTGCGCCCCTCCGGGCGGCGTGTCGCGCCCCAGGAAGAGGCCCCGGGCCTCGGACCAGATCTCCGGGGGGCCGAATCCGGACAGCCGCGGATCGGCAAGGTCCTTGGGGCGAAGGCCTCCCACCACGGCCAGCCTGCGGCCGGGGTCGAGGACCTTCCGCAGCGCCGCGTCGAGGCCCCCGGGTTCCATGGCCCGGATCCTTGGTTCAGCCGCGTCGGCAGCCTCGTCCAAGGGGAGGCCGGGGTGGAGTCCACGAGCGGTCCGGGCCGCGAGGTAGCGGGCCCGGGCGGCGGCCCAGGCCTCCGGCCCGAGGCCCTCGGTGGCCAACTTGTCCAGGTGGCGCCCCAGCGCCTCCAGGTTCGCGAGGGGGTCGCCGCCCTGGAGGCGGTACGCGAACCCCGATCGATGCCGTTCCAGGGTCGCGCCGGGGACGGGGGCCACGCCGGCCGTGAGGGCGAAGCCGAGAAGGTCCCGCATCTCCCGGGGCGCGTCACCGAGGTCCACGCCGACCCAGGCCAAGGCGGCCCCGCCGGGAACCAGCGTGAGCCGCGCCCCGGGCGCGGGGACCCCCCCGCCGCCCGGGGCACGGCCCGGGGACCAGGCCCCGAACTGGAGCCAGGCGGCCGTGCGCGCCTGGGACTCGGTGGCCGCGCCCTGGATCTCCAGCAGGGCGGCCTCGGGCCGGAGGAGGTCGCGGAGCACGGCGTCCACCTCCCCCTGCCCCGACAAGGTGAGCAGCGCCTCGTCCATGGGGGGATTGGGCCCCGTCCCGAGCCGGGCCTGGGCGCGGACCAGGGCGCGCTGCGCGGGGCTCCGGTCCTGGAGGTCCCGGAAGATCCGCAACCGCACGCGCTCCAGCACGCCGCCATCCACCTGGGCGCGCATGACCTGATCCGCCAGCAGCGCCAGCCCCGCGTCCAGCCCCTGGGGCGGGGCCAGGAGTTCCCAGACCACCCGATCCCCCGAGAGGGTCCGGGTGAGGCGGAGTCCGGCATGGTCCAGGGCGCGATGGAAGGCGGCCCGGCTGTGGCCGCCCGTGGCGCTCCGGTCCACGGCTTCCAGCGCGAACTCCGCGAGGCTCCGGCGGTCCGGCGGAAGGGGAAGCGACAGCCGGGCCCTCACCAGGGGCAGGCTCTCGTCCAGGCGGAGCACCAGCCGCATCCGGTTGGGCAGGGTCACGGCCCGAGGGTCCTGGGCCTGGAGGACCCCCGCGAGCGTCGCCAGGAGCAGCCGCCTCATGGCCGATCCTTCGGCCGGAGGAGATCCAGGACGGACTCCCGCTCCGACCGGGGCAGCATGCGCAGCTGGCGGATGGTCTGCCGCACCAGCGCGTCCACCGCGGCCGGGTCGTCCACCTTCTGCCGCGCCATGGCCCGGACCGCCTCCTGGAGCTGGAGGTCCAGGGGATCCTCCACGCCGTCCAGGACGTCAGGCTCCACGTAGGCCACAACGCTCCGTTCCGGGGAGAGGTAGGCCCGGGCCACCCGGCGCAGTTCTTCGGGATCCCAGGGTTTCAGCCGGGCGGGATCCAGGAGGGCCGACTGCCAGGCCCCGGCCTGGCTCCAGGCCTCGCCCAGGGCCTGGGCGAAGGCCGCGGCGTCCTCCTGGGCCACCAGGGCATCCAGGAGGAGGAGGCGCTGGGCGCCCAGGGCCTCCTCCTCCTGGATGGGTTCCTGCTGGATGCGGAGCACCTCCGACGTCAGGGCCTGCTCCGCCTCGGCGAGGCTGTGCCCCTCGGCAGGTGCGGCCTCCACGAGGAGAAGGCCCCCGTCCCTGGCCCCGGGTTCTCCGAGGGAGAGGCGGAGGGACGCGAGGATGCCGCGCTCCTCCAGGGGCAGGGCGCGGAACCGCCCGCTCGGCCCGCCCGCGAGGAGGCGGGCCAGGATCCGCAATCCCAGCGTGTCGGGGTGGCTGCGCGGCGGCATCCGCCATCCCATGAGCAGCCGCGGCGGCCCGGGGAGCGTGAGCTGGAGCCGCCGTGCTCCGGGGGCCAGCTCGGGCCCGAGGATTTCAGGCAGCGGGACCCGGGCCTCGGAGGCCAGGGCGCCGAAGGTCGTCTCAAGGGCCGGCACGAGCCCATCCAGGCCCACGTCACCCACGAGCACCAGCAGCAGGTTCTCCGGATGGAGCGCCCGCAGGGCGAAGGTCCTGGCCTCCTCAAGCCCCACCGCGTCGAGGGCCGAGGCTGGAATCGCGCCGGCCTGCCCGTAGGGATGCCCCGGGAAGGCGACGCCGAGGAAGGCCGCCCGGGCGGGGTCGCCACCGCGATCGGCCTCCGAGACCGCCGCGGCCCGGAGGGCGGGGAGGGCGCTGAGCCGGGCCCGGGCCAGGCGGGAGGCCTCCAGGGTGCACCAGGCTGGAAGGGCCTGGCGCGGGAGGTCCACCCCGTAAAGGAGATGATCCGGCCCGGCCTGGGCGACCCGGGAAGAGGCGCCGAGGGCCTCCACCGCGTCGAGCCCGCGTGCCGACCGGCCTTCCAGGGCTTCAAGCGCGCCGCGGTGGGCCTCCGCGAGGTCCGCCGGGGCGGCGGTGGCCCCCCGGCCGGCCTTGAGGCGCTGGAGCCGCAGTTCCTCATGGAGGCCTTCCTCCCGCGCCAGGAGGCTCTCGAGGACGGGATCCTCCGGGCCGAGGTCCCCCGGCGGGCAGGTCCCGAAGAGCGACGCGGCCAGCAGCCGCGACACCGCCGGGGGGAGGCCTCCGAGCCGCACCAGGAGCTTCGCGTGGACCGCGCCGCCGGAGGGCCGCTCCACCGACAGGATCCGCACACCGTTGGCGAGCCGGCGCTCCACGACCTCCGTCGAAGGCGCGCCCTGCACGGCCCGGGCGGTGGGCGCGGCGGCCAGGGCCAGCAGGACGCCGGGCAGGAGACGGGCGCGGACCGGGGGGAGTCGCATCCCCTCAGCTTATCGTCAGCGGATCTCGATGCCGCCGTTGCTCGTCTTCAACTCGATGCGCTGGGTGGAACCCGGGAGCTTGGCCCGGACGGTCCCCTTGTCGATCTCCACCTGCTCGGCACCGGTCCGGTGGAAGCTGATCGTCTCGTGGCGGCTGGTGTGGGCCACCAGCTCCCCGCCCGCCCTGCCAAGGTCGACCGACATGCCTCCATTGCTGGTGGCCAGCCGGATGCCCTTGCCCTGGCCGTCCAGCCCCGTGGCGGTGACGGATCCGTTGCTCGTCTGCAGGTCCAGGGCTCCGGTGACGGACTCCAGCTTCAGGGGCGCGTTGCTGGTGGATCCACGAAGGTCGGCGGAGACCTGGCGAGCCGTGAAGGGCGCGTTGCTGGTGCGGGCCTCCACGTCACCGCCGAGGCCGCTGAGGCTCATCGGGGCGTTGGAGGTGCGGAAGACGAGGCGGCCTTCCAGGTCCGCGGCGGTGAGCGGGGCGTTGCTGGTGCGGAATTCGGCCTGCAGGCGACGGGGCACCGAGAGCCGGAAGGCACAGGACGGGCCTCGCCCGAGGTTCCAGCCACCCCAGCCTTCGGGGAAGACCGCCTCGATTTCCAGCCGCCCGGCGGTTTCGCGGGCTTCCACCTTCACCGGGCGCGCTTCGGTGTCGTAGATCTCGGCATCCAGCACCACCTCGTCCCGGTCCCAGCCCTTCACCGTGACCGGGCTGTTGGCGGTCTTCACCAGGAGGCTGGATCCCGACGCGAGCTTGAAGGTCTTGTGCTCCGTGCGTTCGCCGGCGGCGAGGACGAGGGCAGCGAGGAGAGGCAGGCCGAAGGCGAGGCGCAGGCGCATGGCTGGCTCCAGGAAAGGGGCGGCGGGCCTAGCGGACCTTGATGCCGCCGTTGGTGGTTTCCAGTTCGATCTTCTGGGTCTTCCCGGGGACCTTCACCCGGGCGCTGTGCTTGTTCATCTCGATCACTTCGGCGTTGGGGACCTTGATCTCCAGGCCGCCATGGCTGGTCTCGGCCACGATCTCGCCACTGGCCTTGCCAAGTTCGATGTCGATGCCGCCGTTGGTGGTCTCCAGCCGGATGCCCTCGCCCCAGCCGTCGAGATTGCGGGCGACGATCTGGCCGTTGGTGGTCTCCATCTGGATGCCGCCGAGGACGTCCTGGAGCAGGATCTTCCCGTTGGTGGTGCCGCCCTTGATGCGGGCGAAGAGGTTGCGGGCCTCGATGCCGCCGTTGGTGGTCTCGGCGAACACCTCGCCCTTCATGTCGCTGATCTTCACGGCGCCGTTGGTGGTCTCGCAGCGGGCGTAGCCGTCCAGGTTCTGGGCGGTGACCGTGCCGTTGGTGGTTCGGAAGTGGGCCAGGATGCGCCGGGGCACCTGGAGGCTCATCTCGCAGCGCGGGCTCTTCAGGTCCCCGAAGAAGAAGCTGAAGGTCTTGACCTGGGGATAGACCGCCTCGATGTCCAGGTCCGCGCCCTTGCGGCTGAGCACGAGGTCGATGCGCCGCTGCTCCGAGTCGCGGATCTGGGCCACGAGGGCGACCTCCTCCTTGTCCCAGCCGGTGACGCGGATGGCGCCGTTGCGGTTCTTCACCCAGAGCTTCGAACCGTAGGAGAGGCGCTCGTTCCGCTTCTCGGTGCGGGTCTGGCCCCAGTCCCCGTCCATGGGGGGCGCGGGGGGCTCCGGCGGCATCGGGGGCGCCGGCGGTTCCGGCGGCTCGGGGACCGTGACCTTGGGAGGCTTCGGGGGCGCGGGCACCTGGGCCACCAGGCTGCCCGCCGCCAGGAGGGCGATCAGGAGGGGCTGGAGACGGGTGGGGCGCATGGGGCCTCCGGGGAAAAGATTCAGGGCGGGCCTGTGGTTGGGAAACGGCAGGAGGGCCCCGGCGTTTAGTCCAAGGGCTTTGCTGTCAGACTCGATTCAACCATCACGAGGTGAGGGATGCGCTTCCAGACCGTGGCCGTGGCCCTGCTTGCCCTTCCGCTCCTGGCCCAGGCGGCCCCGCCCCCGCGGCCCGCCGGCTGGCATGGCGCTTCGCTGCCCCCTTCCTTCTTCGCCGCAAATCGGGCGCGCCTCCTGGAAAAAATCAAGGCCATGGGTCCCAGGACCCTGGCGGTGATCAAGTCCATGCCCCTCCAACCGCGGAGCGGGGACGGCTTCCAGGCCTACCGCCAGGACTCGGACTTCCTCTACTTCACGGGCCTGGAGGAGGCGGAGGCCGTCGCCCTCCTGGACGGCGACGCCCCCAGGCCCTACGCCCTGCTGGTCCGCGCCTCGGACCCGCGCCGGGAGCGCTTCGAAGGCGCCCGGGTGGGGGTGGACGGCGCGGTCCAGCGCTTCGGGGCCGACCAGGCCGAGCGCTTCCCCGAGGCCGAGAAGATCCTCCGGGACGCGGTGCGCAAGGCCCGGCGCGTGGTGCTCCTCTGCAATTTCGACGATGAGTTCCGCCGCAAGATCCTGGACTGGGTGTACCCGCCGGGTGCGGACAACAACCACGGCACTTTCCAGAAAATCCTGGTGGACGGCCGGCACCTGGCGGCGGAGATGCGCCTCTTCAAGCAGCCGGAGGAGCTGGTGCTCCTTCAGGCCGCGGTGGACGCCAGCGCGGAAGGGCACCTGGCCGCCATGCGGGCGACCGCTTCCGCCTCGAACGAGGGCCAGATCGCCGGCGCCTTCGAGGGCACGGTGCGCGGCCTCGGGGCCCGCTTCCTCGGCTACGGAAGCATCGTCGGCTCGGGCAACCAGGCCTGCACCCTCCACTACGACCGCAACGACCAGCCCGTCGCCCCGGGCAGCCTCGTCCTCATGGACGCCGCGGCGGAGATCGGCGGCTACACCGCCGACATCACGCGTACCTGGCCCGCCTCTGGGAAGTTCAGCCCCGAGCAGCGCGCGATCTACGACCTGGTGCTGAAGGCCCAGGAGGCGGCCATCGCCCTCTGCCGCCCCGGCCGCGCCCACAAGGAGGGCTACGCCGCCGCCATGCGCATCCTCAGCGACGGGCTGGTGGACCTCGGAATCCTCAAGGGCGGCAAGGACGAGCTCTTCGCCAAGGGCGCCCACGCCGCCTTCACCATGCACGGCATCAGCCACTGGCTGGGCATGGACGTCCACGACACCGGGGACTACGGGATGACGCCCGGCCAGCGGGGCGGGGAGCGCGTTCTGGAGCCCGGCATGGTGCTCACGGTGGAGCCGGGCCTCTACATCCCGAAGGGCATGGAGGGCGTCGACCCCAGGTGGCAGGGCATCGGCGTGCGCCTGGAGGACGACATCCTGGTCACGGCCGAGGGCCCGAAGAACCTCAGCGAGCGGTTGCCCCGCCGGCCCGAGGAGGTGGAGCGCCTCGTGCAATCGGGCAAGGCCCGGCGTTGACTCGGTTGGCCTTCGCCCGGGGCGGATCCTGGCCCCGCTGATATCCTGACGAGTCCGGGAGAAACCCATGTCCGTGCTCATCCTCTCCGCCACCCGCAGCGCCGTCGGATCCTTCGGAGGCGGCCTCAAGGCCCTGAATTCCGTGGACCTCGGCGCCGCCGCCCTGAAGGCGGCCATGGACCGGGCGGGCGTGGCCCCCGACGCCGTGGGCGATGTGGTGATGGGCAACGTGCTGCAGGCCGGCAGCGGCCAGAACGTGGCGCGGCTCGCGGCGCTCAAGGCGGGCATCCCCTTCTCGACGCCGGCCCACACGCCCAACCAGGTCTGCGGCTCCGGCCTCAAGGCCGTGGCCCTGGCCGCCCAGTCCATCACGGCGGGCGACGCGGAGGTCGCCGCCGCCGGCGGCACCGAGTCCATGTCCAACGCCATGTACCTGCTGCCTTCGGCCCGCTGGGGCGCCCGCATGGGCCACGCGCAGCTGCTGGACAGCATGATCCAGGACGGCCTCTGGTGCGGCCACGGCAACACCCACATGGGCATCACGGCCGAAGAGATCGCCAGCCGCCACGGCATCAGCCGCGAGGCCCAGGACGCCTTCGCCCTGGCCAGCCAGCAGAAGGCCTCCGCGGCCCGGGAGGCGGGGTGTTTCAAGCGCGAGATCTTTCCGGTCACGATCGCGGGCAAGAAGGGCGACACCACCTTCGACCAGGACGAGTACATCAAGGCCGACGCCAGCGCCGAGGGCCTGGCCAAGCTCAAGCCCGCCTTCAAGAAGGACGGCACGGTGACCGCCGGCAACGCCAGCGGCATCAACGACGGCGCCGCGGCCCTGCTCCTGGCTTCGGAATCTGCGGCGAAGGCCCACAAGCCCATCGCCCGCATCCTCGGCTTCGCCCAGGCCGGCGTGGACCCGGCGGTGATGGGCCTCGGGCCCGTGCCCGCCATCCAGAAACTGCTGGCCAAGACCGGCGTGAAGCTCGCCGACATCGACCGCTTCGAACTCAACGAGGCCTTCGCCGCCCAGTCCCTGGGCGTGCTGAAGGAACTCCCGGAACTGGATCCCTCCAAGGTGAACGTGCGCGGCGGCGCCATCGCCATCGGCCATCCCATCGGCGCCAGCGGCGCCCGCATCCTGGTCACGCTGCTGCACATCCTGCAGGACGAGGACATGAGGCTCGGACTGGCGGCCCTGTGCGTGGGCGGCGGGCAGGGCGTGGCGATGCTGGTGCAGCGGCTGTAGGCTCATCTCACTCCCCAAGGCCCATGGATGCCGCCCCCGGCTTCGCCGACCACCCCTCGATCGCGCAGGACATCTAGTCCTTCGCTGGCGCTCCCGCTGCGCCTCCGGCTCGCGATCGCGGAGGAGGCCCCGTGATCACCCTCACCCACGTCACCAAGCAGTTCGACCGCATCCACTACGGTCTGAACGACGTGAGCTTCCACATCGAGGCCGGCGAGTTCGTCTTCCTGACGGGCCCTTCCGGCGCGGGCAAGAGCACGCTGCTGAAGCTGCTGTTCCGGGACGCGGTGCCGTCCACGGGCGAGGTGCAGGTGGCCGGGCACCGGCTCTCCACCCTCCCGCCGCGGGAGATCCCGCTGCTGCGGCGCAAGCTCGGGGTCGTGTTCCAGGACTTCAAGCTGATCCGCACGCTGACGGTCTTCGAAAACGTGGCCTTCGTGCTGAAGATCCTCGGCGTGAGCCACATGGAGCAGCGGCAGCGGGCCTTCCGGGCCCTGAAGATGGTGGGCCTCCAGCACAAGCTGAGCAGCTATCCCCTCCAGCTCTCCGGCGGCGAGCAGCAGCGCGTGGCCATCGCCCGCGCCCTGGTGAACGACCCCCTGGTGCTCCTCGCCGACGAGCCCACCGGCAACCTCGACCCTGACCTCGCCAACGAGATCATGAGCCTCTTCGAGCGCATCAACGGGCAAGGCACGACGGTCATCGTCGCCACCCACGACAAGCCGATGATCCTGAAGATGCGCAAGCGGGTGCTGGGGCTTGAGCGCGGACGCCTGGCCTGGGACCAGCCCGCGCCGGCGAGCACGGTGGTGGTCTAGTGGCCCAGCCCCTCACCGACGCCCGCTTCCTCACCTCCGCCTCCGACGTGAAGCAGCTCGGGGTCTGCCACGCCGAGGTCGCCTTCGTGGGCCGCTCCAACGTGGGGAAGAGCTCCCTGCTCAACGCCCTGGCGAACCAGAAGCAGCTCGCGCGGGTGTCCAAGACGCCGGGGCGCACGCGGCTGATCAACGTCTTCGTCACGGGCCCGGACCGCTGGCTCGTGGACCTGCCGGGCTACGGCTATGCCGCGGGCCCCGCGGCCGAGAAGGCCAAGTGGGACGCGATGATCGGCGGCTACCTGAAGGGCCGGAAGACCCTGCGCATGGTCTTCGTGCTGGTGGACGCCGAGGTCGGGCCCACGAAGCTGGACCACGCCATGGTGGACTGGCTTCGGGACGCCGAGCTGCCCTGCCGCATCGTCGCCACCAAGGCCGACCAGGTGAAGCCCAGCAAGGCCCTCAAGCAGCGCAAGGACGTGGCGGCGGCCCTGGGGCTGCATCCGGCCGACATCGCCTGGGTCAGCGCCGCGAAGGGGAGCGGCCTCGCGGAGCTGCGCCTGGAGATCGCGGCGCTGCTCGCCCTGCTCTGAGGGGAGTCCGCCCCTTCAGGGCCCGCCGACCTCGGGATAGAACGCCTGCATGCACACCGGACACATCCCGTGGGTGAAGTCCGCCTCGGAATGCTGGGAGATGTAGGTCTCCAGCGGCGTCCACGCTCCCTCGTCGTCCCGGATCTTCTTGCAGCCCGCGCAGATGGGCAGGAGGCCGGAGAGCTGGTGGACGTGGGCCAGGACCTCCGACAGTTCCGCGTTCCGGGCCTGCAGCTCCTCGGTCCGGAGCTTCACCTGGGCCGCCAGTTCGGCGCGGCTGCGGGCGAGGGCGGCCACCCGCCAGCGGACGATGCCGTACACGATGGCGATGGACGCGAGGCCCTGCAGGGCGAAGGACCAGGGCGTGATCCACCAGTGGGGACGGACCCGGAACTCGAAAGCGTCCACCGGGCCGAAGGCGCCGCCGGCCTGGGCGGCACGGACCTCGAATCGGTAGCGCCCGCCCCCGAGGCCCGGGTAGCGGAAGGTCCGGTTCTCCACGTCCCGCCACGCGTCTTCCAGCCCCTCCAGCCGCACCTGGAAGCGCAGGGCCCGCTCGTTGAGGTAGGACGGCGCCGCGATGCGGAAGACCACCGTGTTGTCCCGGTGGGGCACGGGATCCAGGGCGGGGAAGGGCGGCTCCAGGGGCCGCCGGCCGTACTGCACCTGGACCACCTGGGCCCGGGGAGGCGGCGCCGCGGCGTCGTCGTCACCCGACTCGTAGCGCACCAGGCCGCCGGAGGTGCCCACCCAGACCCGTCCCCCCTCCAGCAGGAGGGCGTGGATGGAGCAGTCCTCGTCGATCATCCCTTCGTTGCGGCCCACCCTCAGGGGCGGGTCGAGGCGGAAGAGCCCCTGGTCGGTGCTCGTCCACACCCGGCCCCGGACGTCCACCTCCACGGCGTAATTGAGGTCCGACAGCAGGCCCTGCGCAGCCGTGCGGTGCTCCAGCACCGTCAGCCGCTCGCCGTCGAGGCGGACGCGGGTCAGGCCCTGGGGTTCCTGATAGTGCACCCAGGCGGAGCCGTCCGGCAGGAAGGCCATCCCGCGGACGTTGTTCGGCTGGAGGCCGTCCCGGGCGGTGAAGAGCCTCCACCGGCCCGGCGCCGTGCGCACCAGCAATCCGGCGGTGGTCCCGGCCCACAGGCGCCCCTGGGCGTCCTCCCGGATCTGGAAGGCCCCCATCGCCCCGGCGCCCGCGATCGCCGGGCCGACCTCCACGGCCAGTCGGCGCGCCGCGGGATCCCAGCGGAGGAGCCCCGCGCGGGCGTGGCCCAGCCAGAGGCGGCCTTCGGAATCCTCCATCACGCTGTTGAGGGGCGTGCCCAGGTCCCCCACGGGGGCGGGCTCGGCCTGGGCCTGTCCCGGCCGGAGCCAGAGGGCGGGACCGATGGTGCTCACCATCCAGAGGGTGCCCTGGCGGTCCTCGGCCAGGGCCTTGACGCGGCGCCCTTCGGTGCCGGGGATGCGCTGGAGGCCCCTGGGCCCGAGGGTCGCGGCGCCGTCGTCGGTGCCCACCCGCAGGCGGCCCGCGCGGTCCCGGAGGATCGCCCACACCAGTTCCCCGGAGGCGCCGCCCCCGAGGGTGTAGTTGGCCACGCGGCCCCCGCCCTGCAACCGCGCGACGGTGGACCCCACCACCCAGAGGCTGCCCTCCCGGTCGCGGAACAGCGTGCGGACCCAGCTGAAGGGCAGTCCGCCCTTCATGTCGAGCACCTCGGAGCGGTCTCCGTCGAGGTGCAGTGCGCCCTGCTGCGTGGGGACCCAGAGGCTCCCGTCCCGGTCCACCAGGGGCGTGCTGTTGGGGGAAAGGCTGGCCGGAAGCCGGCGGGACGCGTCGGTGAAGCGTGCCTCGCCAGGGGCCTTCACGAGCAGGATCCCGCCGGCACCGACCCAGACGCGGCCCTTGCCATCCTCCGCCACCAGGGTCGGCATCCGGTCCGGCAGGCCCTCGGCCCGGCCCCAGCGTTCCAGCGTCCCGTCGGGATGGAGCACCTCCACGCCGTCCCGGCGGGCGAGGTAGACGTTGCCGCTGCGGGGTCCGGCGGCGAGGGTGCCGGCGGGCTCGTCCCTGAGTCCCTCCACGGCGTCGAAGTCGAGGCCCTCCCGCTGCCGGAAGAGGCCCCGGGCGGTGCCCGCCACCAGCCGGTCGCGGGCGTCGCGCACCAGCTGGCTGACGGCCTCGGCGGAGGGCTTCCCCCCGAGGCGGGCCAGCTCCACGCGGCCCTCGCGGAAGCGCGCCAGCCCCTTGTGGGTGGCGATCCATAGCCCGGCCTCGGGGTCCGGCAGCAGCACGCCGATGTAGGCCGCCGGGAGGCCGTCCTTCGTGTCCCAGCGGCGGCACTGGCCGCGGTTGTAGCGCACGAGGCCGACCTCGGTGCCCATCCAGATGTATCCCGCGCGGTCCTGGGTGAGACCGATGGCCCCGGCGGCGGGAAGGCCGTCGTCCACGCCCACCAGGGTGAAGGGGCGCTGCCCGGGATGGGGCACCGGCGGGACCGGGCCGGGCCCGGAACCCGCGAGGGCGGAGGCGAAGGCGAGGACGGCCCCGCACAGGGCCCTCGGCCAGCACGTCATGATCGGCGGCTCCTCTCAGGGTCGCGTGCAGTATCCGCCGGGAGCCCCGAAGCTCCAAGCCGGAAGCCCGCTGTCCAGGACCGGGCCTAGGTCGCGCCGAGGAGCACCCGCGCGTGCTCCAGGGCCTCGGGCCGGTCGGGCTGGCCGCTGAGCAGCCGGGCCAGCTCCCGGATCCTCGCCTCCCCCTCCACCCAGGCGAAGCGGCTGTGGGTGCGGTCCCCCGCGGTGGCCTTGGAGAGGGCGCCGTGGCGGTCGGCGCGGCCAGCCACCTGGGCGAGGTGCGTCACGCAGAGCACCTGGTGGACGCGGCCCAGCTCCTGGATGGCGTCGCCCACGGCCATCGCCGTCTCGCCGCCGATGCCGGCGTCCACCTCGTCCAGCACCAGGGTGAGGGCGGAGGCGCGGCCGTCGCTCCGCAGACCGGCCCCCAGCAGGGCCAGCATCACGCGGCTCAGCTCGCCCCCGGAGGCGACCTTCGCCAGGGGCCGCCAGCCTTCGCCGACGTTCGGCTCGATCCAGAGGGCCACCCCGCTGAAGCCCGTGGCGGAGACCCGGACGCCCCGGCCCGCGCGCTTCACCGGGCTGGCGGCCTCCTCGGCCACCGAGAGCCGGCACTGCAGCCGCGCGCCCTTCATGCCCAGGCGGGCCAGGCGCTTCTTCGCGTCGGCCTCCAGCGGACCCAGGGCCTCGTTGCGCCGGGCGTGCAGCGCCTCGGCGGCCTCGAGGTAGGCGTCGCAGGCCTTGCGCAGGACCTTGGCCAGGGCCTCGGGGCTCTCGCCGCGGTCCTTCAGCCGGGCCTCCTCGGCCCTCAGCTCCGCGAGGACGCCCGCCAGTTCGTCGGGCTCGCAGCGGTGGCGCCGCGCCAGCTTCTCGAAACGGGCGAGGCGGCCCTCCAGGTCGTCCAGGGCCCCTTCCCCGCGGCGGGCGAAGCGCTGGGCCTGGTCCTGGGCCAGGGCCTGCAGGTCCTCCAGCTCGAGCCCCGCGGAGCGCAGCCGGTCCACGAGATCCTGGGCCTCGGGCAGCACCGTGGCCGCCTTGGCCAGGGCATGGCCGGCCTCCCGCAGGCCGGGCAGCGAGTCGTGGAGGGCCTCGGCCGCCTCGCGGTGGGTGGCCTCCAGGAGGGCGGAATGGCGCAGCGTCTCGCGCTCGGCCTTCAGCGCGCTCCACTCCGCGGACTTCGGGGCCAGCTTCTCCAGGTCGGCGATGAGTTCCGCCAGCTCCGCGAGGCGCCGGGCCCGGTCCGCTTCGCTGCGGTTCCGCGCGTCCAGGGCGGCCGCGGCGGCGCGGACCTCCGCGACCAGGCCCCCGAGATCCGAGTCGATCCCGAGCACTTCGTCCAGGAGGGCGAGGTGGCGCTCCTCCGCCAGGAGGGACTGGTGGTCGTGCTGGGAGCTGAGGCGCATCCAGATGCGGCCCGCCTCCTTGAGGTCGTTGAGGGCGCAGGCCGCGCCGTTGATCCAGGCTCGGCTGCGGCCGGCGGCGCTGACCTCGCGGCGCAGCACCACGGGGTGCTCGGCGGGCAGGCCCCGGGCGCCGAGGAAGCCCAGCCAGGCCCCGCCGCTGCCTTCGACCACCGCCTCCACGGCGGCCCGCTCGGCGCCCAGCCGCACGGTGTCCGCGTCGGCCCGCGCGCCCACCAGGAGCGCGAGGGCGTCCACCAGGAGGGACTTGCCCGCGCCGGTCTCCCCGGTGAGCACCGAGAAGCCCGGGCCCAGGTCGAGGGCGAGATCCTCCACCAGGGCCAGGTTCGTGATGCGCAGGCTGGACAGCATGGGACCAGTCTAGCGGGGGGCCTTGGTACCCTTGCCCCATGCTGCCGACCATCCACATCCGGGCCGCCACGGCCGCGGACGCGCGGCTCCTGGCCGACCTGGGGCGCCGCACGTTCACGGAGGCCTTCGCGGCCTCCAACTCGGCCGAGGACCTGCGCCTCTTCCTGGACCAGACCTACGGGGAAGCCATCCAGGCCCGCGAGCTGGCGGAGCCGGAGGCCTGGCATCTGCTCGCCGAGGCGGACGGGGAGGCCATCGGTTTCGCCCGCCTGCGCCGGGGCGCGGTCCCCGGCTGCGTCACCGGGCCGGACCCGCTGGAGCTGCAGCGCATCTACGTGCTGCAGGCCTGGCTGGGGCTGAAGGCGGGGCCGGCGCTCCTGCAGCGCTGCCTGGACGAGGGCTGGGCCCTGGGGGCGCGGACGCTCTGGCTCGGCGTCTGGGAGCGCAACGACCGGGCCCGGGCCTTCTACCGCCGCCACGGGTTCGAAGAGGTCGGCGACCACACCTTCGTGGTGGGCACGGACCCCCAGCGGGACGTCATCATGGTGCGGAGCCTGTGACGGGGACATGAGCGCGCGATTCGAAGGCACCTACCTGGACGCGATCCGCGCGGCGCTGCACGACGCCATGGCCGAGGACCCTTCGGTCTTCTGCCTCGGCGAGGACATCGGCGCCTACGGCGGCGCCTTCAAGGCCACCGACGGCCTGCTGAAGGCCTTCGGCGCCGCCCGGGTCATCGACACGCCCATCGCGGAGCAGGCCATCGTGGGCGCCGCCATCGGCGCGGCGCTGATGGGCCAGCGGCCGGTGGCGGAGTTCCAGTTCATGGACTTCGCCCTGCTGGGCGCGGACCTGATCTGCAACTTCGCCGCGAAGGCGCGCTGGCGCTGGGGCGCCCCGGTGCCGGCGGTGTTCCGCGGCCCCGTGGGCGCGGGGGGCAGCGGCGGGCCCTTCCACAGCCAGAATCCCGAAGGCCATTTCCTCGGCACGCCGGGCCTTAAGGTCGTCGCCCCGGGCACGGTGAAGGACGCCTACGCTTTGCTGCGGGCCTCCATCGCGGATCCCGACCCGGTCCTGTTCCTGGAGCACAAGTTCCTCTACCGGCGGCTGAAGGATTCGTGGGATGAAGCCCCCACCGCAAGGCTCGGAGAAGCCGCCCTGCGGAAGGACGGCCACAAGGCCGCCATCCTCACCTACGGCGCCGTGCAGCATCCGGCGATCGAGGCCGCCGAGGGCCTGGACGTGGCGGTGCTGGACCTGCGCACGCTGTGGCCCCTGGACGACGAGGCCATCGTGGCGCTCGCCAAGCGCACCCACCGCGTCCTCGTGGTCACCGAGGCGAGCCTGACCTACGGCCCCTCCGCCGAGCTCGCCGCCCGGGTGCAGGAGGCCTGCTTCCCCTGGCTCGACGCCCCCGTCCTGCGCTGCGCCGCCCCGGACATCCCGACGCCCGCGGCGCCGGGGCTCGAGGCGGCCTTCCTGCCGGGGCGGGACCGGATCCGGGACGAGGTGGAGAATTTGCTGAGCTGGTGAGGCTCGTTGGGGTGAAGGTGGCGTTGTCCGGCCATCGGGCGATTCCCCAAAATTGGTCAAGGGAACCAACGCCGGCCATCGAGCCAGGGTAAGTCGGTCGGATCGGAATTCAGTTCTGCTGCTCGGCAATCTTGTGCTTAAAGGTGCCGTTCTTGTAGTCGTAGATGGAGATGTCGCCGTTGCACCAGTAGATCTCGATCCTCGTGACCTTGCCTCCCTCGGTGCACGTGTAGACATCAGAGGCGCTGATGTTCGGATTCGAGCAGTCCCCTGGGGTCGACTGGCACCCCTCGGCGTTGGCGTACCCCCATCCGAGGGAGGCCACAAGGGCGGTAGCGCGAAGTGTGCGGGTCAAGGTCATGGCTGGCTCCTTGGTGAGGAATCAGCTTCCGGGAGGAAGCGGAGCTTCAGTGGCTTGGCGTTGGCCGGGCGTCTGTGGGATCGGTCGACCGGGGTGAAGCATTCATTCGCGGCACGGATCCGACTCCTACGGCCTTGAAAGGCACCGGATCTCCTTTGGGGCCAATGTAGGCGATGGGATGTTCGATTTCGGAGCCAACTTTGATGTCCGAATGGATGCTGCTGCCTTCGCTGTCGAGGTCGAAACGGTGGAACACGGCCATGGGCATGTTCCACATCAGGGCCGTGACTTTGACCCGGCCATCGGAACCCGGTGTAAAGGCGATCGCCTCCGGGATCACGGGCGCCTCCACGAGAGTCTGGGATCCCCTCCACTTCTTGGGCTTCCCGGCGGACTGGAATTCCTGGGCCGGCCAGGGTGTCGTGTAGTCGGTCAAGGCACCGGAGGAGAGGTTGAGCCTGAAGAGCCGACCGTGGAGGTTGAAGTAGGCGTACAGGAACCCATTCGCGACGCAGAACTGCGGACCACTGCTTGAGGGGTAGGCCTCGGGTTCCGCGGTGACAGCCTCATAGGATACGGACCGCACCACCTTGGGTTCAGACATGGGGTCAGCGCCCAGTTCCAGGATCTGGACGAAGGCCTCGGAGCCTCCGAAGACCGCCACCTGGTCGGCGGAGAGCACGATGATTCCACCCTTGAGCCCCGGGAAGGCGCGACGATCTGCCAGGGACTTAGGGAAGGCCCAGCGCACCTTCCACCCTTCGGACGTATGTTCCAGAAGCGCGTTCGAGGACACCCAATACAAGCGTCCATCGGCCCCGAGCTGATAGCCGACATCCGCGTTGTTGTTCCGATCCACCTTGAATCGCCGTGCAGAGCTCCACACGCCGCCAGAGTCCTTTGCCTGCTGTAGATATGCGTAAGCAGGGTCGCTGGGAGGCGCCGGAAGCGGCTCGGCCCCGGATTCCACGAACCCTAGCCCAGATTCCACCAGCCTGACCTTCGCCGATTCCTGGATCACGTATAGGTCCTTCTGCCCAGGCTCGTAGGGGCTGAAGACCAAGGGCATTCCGAAGTAGCCATTCCGGAAGGACCGGGCCTCCTTCGCTCCAGTCGCGACGTACTGAGTTAGACCCGCGGGCATCGGAACATTGGGAACAGTACGGGGCTGAGGGGCCGACACCGAGGCTGTACCTTGCACGCTCTGTCCGAAGAGGAGAGGTGATGCGTGCAGGAGAAGGCCGATCCGAAGGGAATGATTGGAAGACGACATATCCGGAAGCCTATGAGATCTGTTCAGGGACTGCGCACAGGGGGCAGCAAGTTTCCGGACGAACGGTTCAATTCTCCGGGGGGGGGGGGGGGAACCCAATGGACGAAGTGCCCTGCTGAAGACCCCTACCGGCCCCC